>JBGSIG010000715.1:0-2598 GCA_041742655.1 Ferruginibacter sp.
TGTATGTTTAGCATTACTTTATCTTGCGATAGCCCCATTCTATTTGCGGTGGCATCAATTATTCTTTTATTGGCCTGGTGGGGTACAAGCCACGCAATATCATCGCCGGTTAAATTGTTTCGTTGTAATAAATCAAAAGCAGCATCAGCCATACCTTTCACGGCAGCTTTAAAAACGGACGGGCCTTCCTGGAAAATAAAATGTTCTTTCGCAGTCACCGTTTCAAAAGAGGCTGGTTTTAAAGATCCGCCTGCCTTCATCCGTAAAAAATCACGCCCGCTGCCGTCGCTTTTCAAAAGACTATCCTTTATTCCATTATCATCAGCGGAAGGTTCCAGTAAAACAGCCCCTGCACCATCGCCAAAAAGTATACAGGTAGTTCTATCGGTGTAATCAATAATGGCGCTCATTTTATCGGCGCCGACAACTACAACTTTTTTATACCTGCCGCTTTCTATCATTGCGCTACCGGTTGTTAAACCAAATAAAAAACCTGAACAGGCAGCACTTAAATCAAATCCCCATGCATTTACGGCACCAATTTTATCACAAACAATATTTGCCGTGGCGGGAAAGACCATATCCGGTGTAACTGTTGCAACAATCATACAATCAATTTCCTCCGGTGATATTCCTCTTTTTTTGCAAAGCTCTAATACTGCAGGCACACACATATCAGAAGTTGCAAGGCCATCACCTTTTAAAATTC
The DNA here is from genome assembly GCA_041742655.1 of Ferruginibacter sp. Classification (GTDB taxonomy): domain Bacteria; phylum Bacteroidota; class Bacteroidia; order Chitinophagales; family Chitinophagaceae; genus Ferruginibacter. The sequence goes on from JBGSIG010000715.1 coordinate 710, forward strand.
TTCTTTCCTCTACACCGGTTCTTGATTTTATCCACTCATCGTTGGTATCAATCATGGTTTCCAATATGGCATTGGTAAGCCGATACTCCGGAACATAACCACCAATACCGGTAATAGCTGCAGTAATTTTTTGCATATGAATTAAGGCTTTACATTTTCGGATAAATCTTATGATTTTCCGGAAGTGGGCAAAAATACGCCAAAATTGCTTTCATTAATGTCAACTTTAGGGTTTCGTTACATAATACAGGGTGGAGTAATTTGAGTTGCGGTGGCATCGGTCGTTAAATATTCCTATTTTTGCGCCAGATTTAAACAAGAGTATGTACGCATATTTGGAAGGCAAATTTACTATGAAGAATCCTGCACAGGTTTATGTCGACATAAACGGTGTTGGCTATGAATTGAACATCAGCCTCAATACTTTTACTCATATTCAAAATTTAGATCAAGGAAAACTTTACACGTATCTGCAGATTAAGGAAGATGGGCATACCTTATACGGGTTTCATGATAAGGGGGAAAAAGAAATCTTTATACAGCTTATCAGTGTATCAGGTGTTGGTGCAGCCACTGCAAGAATGATGCTTTCTCACCTGAAACCTGACGAAGTAAGCAAGGCGATTGTTCAAAATAACGTGAAACTGCTGGAGAGTGTAAAAGGCATTGGTAAAAAAACAGCGGAAAGATTGGTATTAGAGCTACGCGATAAGGTAACTAAGGCTGCAGTTGACCTTACAATACCTGCAACGGTAGGCAATAGAATTCAGCTGGATGCGTTAAATGCATTAGTTTCACTAGGGATAAGCCGCCCCCAGGCGGAAACTGCTATACAAAAAATTAACAATATTGATCCCAACTTAACCAATTTAGAAGATTTAATAAAAAAAGCCTTAAAAGCAATTTGATAGAATTTTACTTTAACTGATTTACGGGATGTTTTTTAAAAGAAAATTTGTATCAAAAGCAAATTGCTTTGGATTAGGGCAGGTAGTTATTTTTCTCATTCTTTCACTAACTGTTTCGGCTCAAAATAATGGCGGCGCAAAACCTTCGGCGGCTGGCGATACTTCATTGCCGGTAGGCCTCCCTTACCCCATCACCGATAGCAGGGGCGACTTTATGAGTAGTGGCACCAAAAGCACCTTCGACTTTAATAACCCATCCAACATAAAAGATTCCGTTTCGTTCGACTTTGAAACACAACGTTATACCTTATTCGAAAAAATAGGCGATAAATATTACAAAACCCCAACTACCTACTCTTTCGAGGAATATTGGGCGCTTCGTGGCAGGCAGTCAGAGATAGATTACTTCAAAAAGCGGGCTAATACAATGAGCTTACTAAACCGCAATTTGGTAAAACCTAAATTGTCGTTGTACGACAATCTTTTTAACCGCTTATTTGGTAACGGTAAAATACAGATTATTCCGCAGGGAAATGTGGACATTAATTTGGGCTACCAGGGGCAAAATATTAATAATCCAACGCTACCCGAAAAGGCAAGAAAGAATGGCGGATTAGATTTTGGAATGAATGCACAGGTGAATGTAATCGCCAATATTGGTGATAAACTAAAGTTCCCAATTAATTATAACACACTTGCCAACTTTGGGCAAGACAACCAGTTGAAACTTGATTATGTTGGTTTTGACGATGAAATTATTAAGCGCTTTGAAGCGGGGGCGGTACAATTTCAATCCCGCAGTAATTTTATTCCCGGGGCTCAGCAACTATTTGGCCTAAAAACCCAGTTGCAGTTTGGTAAACTAAATGTAACTGCCGTGCTGGCACAGCAAAAATCAACCAGGCAAACTGCTAATTTGCAGGGCGGCGTTGCTGCCCAGTTAATTGATCTTAAAGGTGATGAATATGAGGAAAACAGGCA
>JBGSIG010000716.1:0-6780 GCA_041742655.1 Ferruginibacter sp.
AATCAACGTGAAACCACTGTGGTGTGGGATAGAAATACCGGCATCCCTGTTTACAACGCCATCGTTTGGCAGGATAGAAGAACATCCACTTTTTGTGACGACTTAAAGGCTGCGGGTACCGATAAACTGATTCAACAAAAAACCGGGCTGATGGTAGATGCGTATTTCAGCGCCACTAAAATAAAATGGATATTAGACAATGTAGCCGGCGCAAGAGAAAAAGCAAATAACGGCGAACTGTGCTTTGGCACCATTGATACCTGGCTTGTGTGGAACCTTACAAAAGGCAAGGTATATGTAACAGATGTATCCAATGCTTCCCGTACTATGTTGTGCAATATTCATACACTCCAATGGGATGGCGAATTACAAAAAATATTTGACATACCCGGCAACATGTTGCCCGAAATACGCAGCAGCAGCGAAGTGTACGGTCATACACAAAATATTTTATCAGCGCATCACATACCCATTGCAGGCATTGCCGGCGATCAGCAAGCAGCTTTGTTCGGACAGATGTGCACGCACCCCGGCATGGTAAAAAATACCTATGGCACAGGCTGCTTTATGTTGATGAATACCGGGGAAAAGCCCGTGGCCTCTACCAATAATTTACTAACAACAGTGGCCTGGAAAATAAATGGCATTACCCATTATGCGTTAGAAGGAAGTGTCTTTATTGCCGGTGCCATAATTCAATGGTTGAGGGATAGCCTGGGTATTATTAAAACATCTTCAGAAGTAGAGATATTAGCCGCCAAAGTAAAAGACAGTGAAGGAGTTTACGTGGTACCTGCCTTTGCAGGTTTGGGTGCTCCGCACTGGAACCAGCATGCCCGTGGCACTATTACCGGGCTTACACGAGGATCCAACGCATCGCACATAGCACGTGCTGCTGTTGACAGTATTGCCTACCAAACAATGGACGTACTAAAAGCGATGGAAGCTGATTCAGGCATCAGCATAAAAGAATTAAGGGTTGACGGCGGAGCCACAGTAAATAATATTTTAATGCAATTTCAAAGTGATATTATGAACACTACTGTTGTAAGACCTGTTATTACCGAAACAACAGCGTTGGGCGCCGCTTATTTGGCAGGACTTGCAGTGGGTTACTGGCCAAATATGGAAGCCATACAAAATCAGTGGCAGGTAGATAAAAAGTTTGTGCCCGATATGAGCGAAGAAGAAAGAACTTTATTAACCAAACAATGGCATCGATCTGTAAAAGCGGCAAAGGTTTGGGCAGATGATAAGTGAATGGGTGAATGGGTGAATGGTTAATTGGTTAAATGGTTAAATGGTTAAATGGTTAAAAAAATTTGCAGTTGCTTAAATAAAAAAACAATTTAACAGTACAACCATTCAACATTAAAAAAGTTAAGCAATAAAATAACGGATCAGAAATATGCTCGACAGGAATAAAATGTTACAACAGTTGAATGAGGTGGAACAATGGGACATTATTATCGTCGGTGGCGGGGCAACGGGTTTAGGTTCCGCTGTAGATGCGGCTTCCAGGGGATATAAAACTTTGCTGGTAGAGCAGGGAGATTTTGCAAAAGGCACCAGCAGCCGCAGCACCAAACTGGTACATGGCGGTGTGCGTTATCTGGCGCAAGGTAATATTAAACTGGTTAGGGAGGCCCTTAGGGAAAGAGGTTTGCTTTTAAAAAATGCTCCGCATGTTTGTCATAATCTATCTTTTATCATCCCTTCTTTTCACTGGTGGCAAAAATGGTATTATGCAATCGGGTTGGGCTTATACGATATGATGGCGGGAAAGCTTAGCCTGGGCAAAACTAGAATGCTTTCTAAAAAAACGACTTTACAATTATTGCCTGCAATAGAAACCAACAATCTTAGCGGTGGTGTATTGTATCACGATGGCCAATTTGATGATGCAAGGCTGGCCATTAATCTTGCTCAAACAGCCGAAGAACAGGGAGCTTCTCTTATTAATTATTGCAAACTTACTTCACTAACCAAAACGGGTAAACGCATTACCGGTGTCAACGTGAGAGACATGCAATCAGGAACTGAATATACCCTCAACACAAAGGCTGTCATTAATGCAACAGGGGTTTTTACTGACAATGTGATGGCTATGGACGACCCAAAACACGAGTCGATAGTATCGCCTTCGCAGGGCGTACACATTGTGGTAGATGAAAAATTTTTTCCCGGTAACCAGGCACTGATGATACCTAAAACTGACGATGGAAGGGTGTTGTTTGCAGTACCCTGGCACAACAAAGTGCTGCTGGGCACTACTGATACGCCCATCAGGAATATTGACTTAGAACCTGTAGCGCTCCCGGAAGAAATTGCTTTCATCATAAAACACAGCAACCGATACCTGAGTACCCAGATTGACTATAAAGATATCAGGACGGTGTATGCCGGGCTTAGGCCGTTGATAAAAATAAAAGGCAAAAAAACAACTTCCCTTTTACCACGAGACCACACCACCATCATTTCCGATGCCGGCATGGTGACCATTACCGGGGGTAAATGGACCACCTACCGCACAATGGCGAAAACCGCAATTGATAACGCCTCATTTGCCTGTAAGCTTGAAAAGCGGCCCTGCGTAACCGCCTCACTAAAAATTCACGGGTTTAAAGAAAATATGGATTACAGTGATCCATTGAATATTTACGGAAGCGATGCAGAAAAAATTAAACAACTAATAACCGATCGACCTTGGCTGCAAGAAAAAATACATGAGGCGTTGCCCTATACGAAAGCTGAAATATTGTGGGCGGTGCAACATGAAATGGCCGTGACCCTTGAAGACGTGCTGGCACGGCGCACACGAACACTTTTTCTGGATGTAAATGCAGCCATCGAAACAGCACCACTAGTGGCTTCATTAATGGCGGACACAATGCAAAAAACGGAAGAGTGGCAGCAACAGCAGGTGCAGGATTTTATTGCAATGGCAAAAAATTATTTAATCAAATAATCTTTTTCAACCCAATTTAATAACCAGAAAGTAACTTTAAAATGACTCCTTTTATCGCAGAATTTATTGGCACCGCTTTATTAATTCTTTTAGGAAATGGCGTTGTTGCCAATGCAGTACTTAATAAAACCTATGGTCATAATGGCGGCCTGATAATAATCACTTTTGGCTGGGCCATGGCAGTTTTTGTTGGTGTATTTGTTTCATCACCTTTTAGCGGGGGACATTTAAACCCTGCTATAACCATTGGGCTTGCAGCATTGGGAAAGTTTGACTGGGCCAAAGTTCCATTGTATATAACAGCCCAACTACTAGGTGCTATGACTGGATCTTTTTTAGTTTGGTTAATGTACAGGAAACACTTTGATGCAACACCTGAAACAAATCCAAAACAAGCTGCTTTTTGTACACGGCCAGCTATCCCCAGTACAATAGACAATTTGTTATCTGAAATTATTGGAACATTTGTGTTGGTTTTAGGAGCGTTATTTATAGTGGCTTCTAAAAATAGTTTAGGCTCCTTAGACGCTTTACCCGTGGCTTTACTAATATTGGCAATTGGTGTAAGTTTGGGCGGTACAACAGGATATGCCATCAATCCTGCACGAGATCTTGGCCCAAGAATAATGCATGCCATCTTACCCATTAAAGAAAAAGGAAGCAGTAACTGGCAATATAGCTGGATACCTGTTGCAGGACCTATTATTGGCAGTTTACTTGCAGCGTTATGCTTTTCGTTTATTCAATAAAATTGACGGCACATATTTTTGGGAATAGGCGAACTCACAAAAAATTGCAGCCAGCTATATAAACTTTGGAGCATTAAGCAAATGTTTTACAAAAGTTTTTTTTGCATTTCTCGCTGAATAGCCGTTGGCTAAATTAAGGCTGGGGGACTTCAAAAAGCACAATGCTTTTTCAGTATTTCCAAATCTCCACTGTATAACATTGCCAATGCTGCTCTTTCATAGGCCTGGCGGGAATGTAATAAGGCCAGTTCTTTAGCTTTCAGCGGGTCAATGTATGCGATAGAAACAAGTGCTTTTTGCAATCGAAGCATTACTTCAATGTTTCCTGCACCATCCCGCGCTATTGGCCTGAATGCATCATCAAACATATCACCCATTGAAATTTCAGGCACTTCAATCCGGTTGTATTTTACTTTTTTTATGTGAGCTTTGTCTTCGTCTTTCATCCATAAGCTGAAAATTCTAACATAGCTGCCAATAATTGCAATAGCTGTACCTGGATCATTAATTCCCGGAGATAATGCCCTGCTTGCAATTTCACTTAGTGTAATTAAACCAAATTGGGGGTCACTATTAAATGACCGGTTATCTTTAACTGCAAATGCTTTATTCAGTTCATCCATGTGCCCATCCATGGCGGCAGCATCTCCTGAAATTAGATAGGCCAATGGTTTGTCAGGAGCAATAAATGTTCCGGGCACACAGTTTAGTATAAACCTTGCATCAATTGTATTAGCCAGTTGCTGCAGTTGGTTCAAATTAATGTGTTGCACGTAGCCGATTTGGTTACCAAATATTGGAGTGCCGCTACTTATGTTACTGATAACTGGCACTCCTCCCATTTGTGGCTCGGCTTTTCTTTCATTTATTGCTTCAACTGTTGCGTCTTCTACTTTTTTTATTGTGTGGCTTAGCCGGCCAAGTTTTGATATTCGCTCTACCCAGGTTAAAAAGATAATAATTACAATTGTAAATACTACAAGGGTTAAAATGAATAAAGTAAAATACCCTGCTTTTCCATAGAAGCCGTTTTTTAGCGCAATGGTGGCAACAGTGCTATAAATGAAAGCACCAATAAAAGCTGACAAAGCATTTTGAGATACATCATCCGCAACAATCAATTTAAAAGAACGGGGAGTTGCCGTACTGCTAGCTGCGGAAAATGCAGAAAGCATCGCCCCCACAGCAAATATTGCAATTACAAGCATGCTGGAAGAAATAGTCGAAAGCAAATTCTCAACTGAACTTCTTTCAATGTCAGGTGCAATATCTACAATAAAAGTATCATCAGCAAGATGGGCCAGGAGGGCACCTGCAATTGAAAGCAAACAAAATATCAAAGGCTTGAACCACAATTTTTCTGAAAGCCCTTTTAAAAAAAATTTTATATTTTCCTGCATACAGTTAAGGTACAAAAAATATGGCAATCCGAATCAACGCTGCCTAAGCAGGGCACGTATAAAATGCAGAAAAACTCTCCGATTAAACGGGTTATTTCATTGGTTAAAAATTGGTGCAACAACTTTGGTGTATTGCTTGCAGCAACTGATGTTAACTTAAGTGTATTTATGTTGCTATTTCGCTTGAAGTAAAAAAATGATGTTATCAAAAACTGGCCTTCGGTGCACAAACTTAAATCTCTTTCTCTAAAACCATAAATTCCAATGGCTGCAAATGTTTGCCCGTCAGGTCATCTTCCTCAAAATGCCTTCTTTCACCAGTATCTTTATAGTCGTGTCGTTTGTACCATTCAATTAATTCTTCTCTTGCAGAAATTACCGTCATAAAAATTGCAGCGCACTGCAAATGCCTGGCGTATTCTTCGGCTGCTTTTAATAATTGCTTGCCAATTCCAAAGCCCTGCGATTTTGGTGCCACACTAAACATGCCCAGGTAAATTTTGTTGTGAAAATGCTGCAGGTTTACACAACCGGTTATCTCTTTTTGCTCGTTGGTAAATACCAGGAAAACACAATTGGGTGACTGCATCAATTGCAACAACTGATTTTCGTCTGTGCGGGTGTCACCGGCAATAAGATGGGCTTCTGTTGTCCAGCCTTGTTTGGAACCCTCGCCGCGGTAAGCGCTGTTAAGTAGCAATGTGATGGCTTTAATATCAACAGGCTTTGCAATAGAAATATGTGGGTTTGAAAATGAAAAGGTCATGTGGGCGAAATTAAAATATATTTTAAATAAATATAGATGTGTTGGTGTATAACTTTTTGCCTATCGATGAATTATTTGACAGTAAGGGGCATCTCAGTTACGCGTTTGTAAAAAATCTCCCTTTCGGGCGGGGTAACAATAACATAACATACTGCTGCTATTTTTTGAGTAACTTTAAAGTAAACCTTAAAAAATGAACATACCATTTTTAATTATTTTCGGAATTGGTGTAATTGCCTTAATTGTTTTTTTGGTAAGACGAAACAATAAAGATGAAGAAGTGTTTGAAGATCAAATGAACAACGATTTTCATAAATCAAAAGACGAAGAGGGAGATGCAGAAATTGATGAAGTAATGAAATAGTTGAACATCGGTATTTGTAAAAGGTGAAAAGACCAGAAAAAATAATAAAAGAGGCTGACTTTTTAACGCAGCCTCTTTTTATCGAATGCAAATAAGTTGTGTTTAATTTATTGATTAATGATCATCTGCTTTGTTACCAAGGTTTCTACCGACCTGCATATTACAAGGTACGTACCTTTTGTCAGCAGGTTGTTGTTTAATGGTAAAGCAAGGGTTTGTCCTGCAGTGATATTTGTTTGCAGTTTTATTTCCTGTATTTTCTTACCGGCTAAGTCATATATTTCAACGCTGGCATTTTTTAGATTTGCGGAAGTTCTTAGGTAAATATTTCCACCCGTATTAATTGTTGGAAATATTGATACGGAAGTTTTTTCGTCATACGCAATTCTTGTAATAGGTGAATAAGTATAATGCCCATCTTTATCAACCATGCGTAACCGGTAGTAGTTATGTCCGCCGATAGGCGATACGTCGGTATAGCTGTATTTTTTTTCTGTACCAGTCAAAATTCCCTGGTTGTTCGCATTTATTTT
>JBGSIG010000717.1:0-1860 GCA_041742655.1 Ferruginibacter sp.
TTCTACTTTAATATTTTTTTCAAAACTGGCACCACCTACTTTTATCCGGGCCAGCCAATTCCCTGTTGGAGAGCTGGCATCTGTATTGGTTTTAAATAAATAAAAACCGTCTTCTGAATCATTTTGTACTACATGTTTGTACAACTGTCCCTGTGGTGTAAACAAACTAAATTCTACAGGATGTTCTTTTGGTAATTTCTTTTCTTTGTCTTCTATAATGCAGTTTATGTACATTGTATCTCCCGGCCGCCAAACGCCACGTTCACCAAAGATGAAGCCCTTGATACCATTTTTTACTTCCTGCCCGCTTACATCAAAACGACTTAATGCCAGTGAACTTCCATCATCTAATTTTAAATACCCTCTTTCATTTCCTTTTTTAGCAATCAATAAAAAAGGTTTTCTTTTCGGGTCAATGGTGGCAAATCCATCACCGCCGCTTTTACTTTTGCCGATAATGATTTGTTGATAATCCATTACTTCCAGATCAACATCCGCCATTGCATCTGTAGTAAGAATATTACTAACGGCTACCAGTATGCTATTATCACTTCCACGTTTGGCGGTGAGGCCAATATTACTTGCAAGAATATTCCGGGTGGCCCATCGGTCTTTGTTGTAATACGAGTTACTGTTGGGGTCATCTTTGCGCTGCCAATTGTAACCGTAGGGATAATAGGTATCGTAGCGGTTCCAGAAATCATTATCATCATCGACACCATTACTGCTATTGCCGTCATACTCTTCATTATCCATTTCTTCCTCGTCGATTGTATTTTTTGCAGTTGTATCTACTCCCTGGTATAAAGAATATTGCGGCCTAAAACCGATTGTTACCCTGTAGATAGCTCCCTGCTCTGTTTTTAGAAACTTGTCAATATCTAACGAAAAATGCTGCTGCTTATGTAAGTCCAGCGTTTTATCATCATCTAACCTTAAAGTTTTTTGAACAATTGGTTGGCCTACCCTACGTAAGTCGGAATTGCCACCCATGCTATTGTCTTGAAAAAATTGTGGTATATTATTTTCAAAAATTTTGATGATGCTTATGTCGACTGCATTTAAATTAACCGCATCAAAAGGCAATACTAACCGGCCAGCGTTTGGTAGTATGTTTCCTTTACCCTGGATTTTTACAGAAGGCATTCTATTTTCAAAATTGATATTACTGGTAAAGGCTTCATCAAGTATACTTCCCCAGCTACTTTTTATTCCTGCACTAATGTTTACAGTATAATTGCCATCCAGTTTACCGCTTGTAAATACTTTTATTTCACTGCCGTTGATAGTGTAAGAAATATCAGATTGGTTGCTGACAGTAATAAGACCCGTAAGATCCTGGCCCACTGCTATAGGATCACTGAACTGCACTGATGCGTATTGCTGCGCTTCGTTTACGGGCATTACATTTAATACTTTAAAATCACCTGCAGCAGGTACACTTATTTCTTTGTTCCCTTTTAATTCAATGCCCAAAGGTTTACCATCCCAGGCTATGTTCAGGTTGCTAACATCGTTTCCCCTATCGATAGTTTCAATGGTAAAGTGGTGCATCTTAGCTGCATCATTGTGCTGCCAGTTTATTTGTAATGCCTTAATATTTTGCGATGCGATTAATAGTTTTTCGATTTCTGTTCCTTTTTCGATATCAGCAGTTTGCAATTGTCCATTTAACAACATTTTATTTTTAACTGCTGCGCTTCTTAAACCATCGTCCGAAACCGTAAATGAAGGGTTAATCGTTTGCATGTTAAACTGAAATTCGGCATACTTTTCCGGCACCTTAGTAACCTTTCCCAATAGAAATTTCACCTGGTACAACTGGTCAGGTTTTAAATAATTATCCGGCTTGAATTCGAT
>JBGSIG010000718.1:0-6405 GCA_041742655.1 Ferruginibacter sp.
GTTGGAAGAAATTACTCCGGCTAATGCAGCGTATGGAATATTAACCAGCGAATTTGCAAACATCATAAAAGAAAAAGTGCCGCAGGCCCAAATCAATTTCCCACCTCCGGTAAGATTAGGCGTTGTATAAGTAAGCACACCCGCCGCAGCCATTGGAACTCCAACCCAAAGAAGATAGGGCCTGAAATTTCCAAAACGACTTTTTGTTCTAACTGCTATGGCGCCAATAATGGGATCAGCAAATGCATGAATAATTGTTGAAACCAGCATCATTGTTCCGGCTGCTGCTGCTGCAGGAATGCCAAACGTATCCGTATAATATATCAGCAGGAAAGCTGAAATATTTGCCCAATAAAAATTGAAGCCTAAATCACCTAAACTATAACCAATTTTTTCTTTCAGACTAATGGAGTCCGGAATTTCTTGCTTGCTGACCTTTTCGTTTTGCAAAATTTATGTTTTATACATTTCTTTAAAAACTCAATGCGTACGATTGGTTATTAAATTCATTAAAAAGCCAATCGTACACAAGCTGCTGTTATTTTTTATTTTTAGAAATAATAAATCACCCCCTGCTTCAATTTTAAAAATGTTTATACAAGTTCAGCAGCCTTTGATTTTATTTTAATATTGAATCAATTTTTTTGAGTTCTTCCGCAGCAAAAGAATAATTTTCCAGGCAACGAATAGAATCCAATATCTGTTCCGGCTTACTTACGCCAATAAGCACAGAACTAATACGTTTGTCTTTCAGTATCCATGCAAGTGCCATTTGTGCCAGGTTCTGCCCACGTTGTTCAGCTAATACATTCAATTGACGAACTTTATTAATTTTTTCTTCAGATACTTGTCCTTCTTCAATGGCACCATTACCACGATGGCTGGAAGCTCGTGAACCCTCAGGAATTCCGTTTAAATATTTATTGGTTAACATTCCTTGTGCCAGCGGAGAAAATGGTATGCAGCCTACTTCATTTTGTCCCAACACATCCAACAGTCCGTCTTCCACCCAGCGTTCGAACATGGAATATTTTGGCTGATGTAATAAACATGGTGTACCTAATTCTTTCAATATTTTAATAGCCTTTGCCGCTTCTTCGGGTTTATAACTGGATATACCAACATATAGAGCTTTTCCCTGGCGAACAATTAAGTCCAATGCAGTCATGGTTTCTTCCAATGGTGTACCCGGATCGGGACGGTGATGATAATATATATCTACATAGTCAAGTCCCATTCTTTTTAAACTCTGGTCGAGACTGGCCACCAGGTATTTTTTTGAACCCCAATCTCCATAAGGGCCGGGCCACATACCCCAACCTGCTTTGGTTGAAACTACCAGTTCATCCCGGTAAGGAATAAAATCATCTTTATATATTTTACCAAAATTTTCTTCTGCTGAACCCACAGGCGGGCCATAATTATTTGCTAAATCAAAATGGGTAATACCCTTATCAAAAGCCATGCGTAAAATATTACGGGCATTGTCTAATTTATCAATATGGCCGAAGTTGTGCCAAAGGCCAAGTGAAATAGCTGGTAGCATTAAGCCGCTATTTCCACATCTGCGGTATTCCATTGTTTGATACCGGTGCTCATTAGGTAAGTATTGCATTTATTTTTAGTTTTTAATTTTTATTTATTTACAGATAAATCCAATTTATTCTTATGTCAGTTTGATTTCTATATTGTTAAGTGCTTTCAACATTATTTCTAAATCGGTTACCCCCCTGAAACCACTAAAGACCACTGAGAACTTGGTGCCATTTTTCATGGTAAGCTGGTGTGTCCCCCTGCCATCCTATCAGATACTGCATATCAATACTGTTTGCATTTTCGACTATCTCATTATTAAAAACCATTCTCTCATATTTCCCGGTCTTTACCCCAGTAAGCCATACCTGGCTTATCTTTGTCGAAACTGTTTTATACGATCTTCTTAACCTGGAATTATTTGTTCCAAACATTTTTCCAGGTACTAAACTATTTTCATCAATAATACATACTGCAACATTCCCATTTGCAACATTTTTATCTTCCGGCACTTCCATATACAATGGTATCATCTTTTCAATTTCAAGAAAAAAACTGTTGATGACATCCCTTATTTATTGTTTTACATTTTAATGATTTTAACCTTTATAATAAGAAATAAATACTGCTGCACTACCTGCCTATCAGATTTTATCTGAAATTTTATTTGATGCTGTTAAATTCAATAAAAACTCGATGCCACTTACATTGTAGATGGAATTTATTTGCTACAACGTTGTCGTATTTGTTTGCAGGCTACTAGTATTGTCAGGATACTATAAATTTTTTTGAACCCTTTGTATTGATTATAGAAATATTAATAACGTACTGCAGTTTTGGATAACCCGCAAGTGCTATACTATTTTTTCTTCTTACCTATTTTCAACACCATACTTCATCATCACTGTTAAATCATTAATACACATAAAGACTATTCTTTTACAAAAGCTGTAGGGAAGGAGAAATAGAGTATCCCTGATAAATGAAAACCCGAAAGAAACGAATACAATGTACTTTCGGACTTTCTATTTACACTTCTTATTACTTAACTGAATATCCTGTCATGAGAGCGTTTTTCGTTCCATTGAGGAGTAGGTTCAAAAAAACTCTTATCGGAAGGATGAAGATGTTGTTTCAATACATCTTCATTAAGCTCAATTCCCAACCCGGGCGCAGTTAACGGAACTTCTGAAAAGCCTTTGGTAATCAATTTTCTTCCATCAGTTGTTTTTACTAAACTTTCCCACCATGGAACATCTACTGAGTGATGCTCAAGCGCCAGAAAGTTTTGAGTAGCCGCAGCACAATGAACATTCGCCATATACGATACAGGGGTGCCTGCCTGGTGCATTGCCATCGCTATACCATATTCTTCTGCATAGTCTCCAATCCTTTTTGTTTCTAATAAACCTCCCGAAGATGCTAAGTCCGGATGCACAATATCCACTGCACGTTCATCAATCAATGGCTTAAAATTCTTGAGCAGGAAAATATCCTCCCCAGTTAGTGTAGGTGTTTCTAAAGCATCAGTCAGTCTCTTCCATTGTTCTGTATACTCCCATGATACAATATCCTCCAACCAGGCCAGCCGGTATTTTTCGAGTGCTTTGCCTAATCGGATACCATTATTGTAATCAAAATGGCCATAATGATCGGTAGAGATAGGAATTTCATAGCCCACCATGCTTCGTACATTTTCTACCAGGCCGGCTAATATATCTAAACCTTTATCAGTAATTTGAATTTGTGTAAAGGGATGGAGAGTATTGCCATAGGACATATAATTACTTCCATCACCAAACTGTGCCAGCCTTTTTTGTTCATTTTCCCAAAATTTATTATTGACCATTGTATCTGGTATACCTCGCAACTTAGCTATTGACACATCCATCTTCAACCAAGTATATCCCTGTTCTTCTGTACGGTATTTAATCAGCTTTCTTTGTTCTTCCGGGGAAGAGGACTCTGGCGTATCTGCATATATTCTTATTTTATCACGGTACCTGCCTCCTAACAATTGCCAGCAGGGTACATTATATGCTTTACCACATATATCCCATAGCGCCATTTCAACAGCACATACACCACCGGCTTGCCGGCCCTGGCCGCCAAACTGTTTTATAGATTTAAAAATTTGTTCAACATTGCATGGATTCTGCCCGAGTATACGGCTTTTAAGAATCAATGCATATCTTACATCGGCTGCATCTCTCACTTCGCCTAATCCATAAATTCCCTGGTTGGTGTCAATACGAATAATGGCTGTACCGCTCATTACATTAGTAAGACAGTATCGCATGTCCGTAATTTTTAACTCTGAAGGGCCTGAAAAGCGAGTAACTTTTTGAGTGCTTTGTGCAATCAGATCTTCAACTGGCGAAAGAACAAAAGCACTTCCTAACGCAATGCCACCGAGGGTAGATTTTTTTAAAAAAGAACGGCGGCTGTTTTCCTGCTCTTCAGACCGGGGGACTTTGGGCTCTTCCACAATGTCCGCATCTTTTAAGCCTAATTTGTTTAAATACTTTTGCGATGGTGTCATAATTATATTTTATTTAAAAAAAGGAAGTTGTTTGCTCGAGAAACTTATGTGTATAGTTGTTTTTCACTAATCAATGCTTTAAGCCTGATAAAAAAAATGAATCAAAAATTGCAAATTTTACTTTTGATCAATGTTTTGTATATCATATTTTTAAAGGATTATTTGAAGCCGTTAAATTCCACAAATATTTAACACCACTTGTATTACGTGAGCTATTTATTTGCTACAACGTTGTCGAATATTTTTGTAAAGTATCGGGAAAATTTACCACATTTGCTATATCCACTTACACTAGTTCATGGAAATAATAAGTAGTTACGATGAATCTTAAACAACTTGCCAAAGAGCTCAACTTATCTTTCTCGACTGTTTCAAAAGCATTACGTGACAGCCACGAAATAAGTGCTATTACAAAAAATATAGTGATAGAAAAAGCAAAAGAATTAAACTACCAGGTCAATCCTTTAGCAAGCAGCTTCAGAAAACAAAAGAGCAAGACCATCGCGGTTGTTATACCCGAAGTTGTAAATGGCTTTTTTGGACGGGTTATTAACGGGATTGAATCTATCGCCCAGGAAAAAGGTTATCATGTATTAATTTACCTGACACATGAGGATAAGCAAAAGGAAGTATCGATAATCAAACTTTTACAAAACGGGAGGGTCGATGGGATAATGATATCTCTATCAGAGCAGACTTCAGATACAACTCACCTTGAAGAATTAAAAGAAAAAGACCTCCCACTTGTCTTTTTTGATAGAATTGCTGAAAATATTGATTCGCCAAAGGTTACAACTGATGATTACAATTGTGGTATTCAGGCAACAGAACACCTGATTGAAAAAGGGTGCAAGAGAATAGCTATTTTGTCTATATCCCAAAATCTTTCTATCAGCAGAAAAAGAATGAAGGGATATCTTGATACATTAGAAAAACATAATATAAAACAGGAAAAAGACCTGATGATATCCTGCGACAGAGATGACTTAAATAATAATGATTTGATCCGAAAATTATTAAAAAGAAAAAACAGGCCTGACGGAATTTTTGCTTCTGTAGAGAAACTCGCAATATCTACTTATGAAATATGCGAGGAATTAAAATTAAAAATTCCTCGGGATATCAAAATAATTACTTTATCCAATTCGTATATGGCAGGGTTGCTCAAACCTTCCCTTACAACAATAAAGCAGCCTGCCTATGAAATAGGAAGGGAAGCAGCGGATATCCTTTTTAGAATGATAGAAAAAAAAGGCCACTATTTTCTAAAGCAAAATACAGTATTAAATTCTAACCTGATAGAAAGAGATTCGACAAAAGAAAACGTAATAAGTCCATAGCGAAACAAAAGATAATTGATCAAAAATAGTTAGTGGTTAGCTGAAGAACAATACTGTTATTAGCCAACTCAACCTGAGCGACAAGGTGGGGATTAACAAATTGCAACCTGACATTAATGCCGTTGCTATTTTTACTTTGGCGTCACTCAAACTCTTCAATTCTCTTTTAGTTTTAAAATTTCAAGAGCATCCCAATCAGCATTGGGTGAATTACAAAGAACACTCATTGAATGGCTTGATACCTTAAAGGAAGGCAATCCCAAACTCAATATTTTTTTCTGGCCAATTATGATTGGTTAGTAAAGGGTCAATTAATTTTCCTAATGTAATTTCAGCAGTTTTGAAGCCAGGTGCAATTTTATTTTTTTATTTGAATGATAAATAGGAACTAATTTTTTACGAATGACACAGCTATTGCAATGGGCTAAAATATTTTTTTTATTTTTTCTACAAAGTGAAACTACATTTTTTATTTTTGAATAAATAGAATTGGCAAATCTCTCTCCAATATGTCAAACCGAATACAATAACTGAATGCTCATGTTTTTTAAAAGTTTACCTGGGAGTTTTCAAAATCTATGAAATTTATTATGCTGTAAAAGCAAATTAAATTTTATGAAAAGTATAAGCCCCCATTAATATCATAATTAGTTCCGGTAATAAAAGATGCCTGATCAGAAGCAAGAAAGGCTACCAGGTTGGCAACTTCATTTGCGGTTCCCTCTCTCCGAAGCGGTGTGGAAGCAGCAACATTTTTACGAATCTCTGCCGCAGTAAACGAATCATGAAAGCTGGTGTTTATAAGCCCCGGACAAACAGCGTTAACCCTTATTCCTATTGGCCCCAGTTCTTTTGCAAGAGAACGTGTATAGGTAGTAATAGCACCTTTAGCTGCGGCATAAAGCGATGCTCCGCCGCCGCCGCCATCTCTTGCTGCCTGCGATGAAAGATTAACAATGCAACCACCATCCGGAATCAAATGCTGAAAGG
>JBGSIG010000719.1:0-2658 GCA_041742655.1 Ferruginibacter sp.
GCCACAAGCCCAACATCGTTTTTTTTGTCATGATCTGTAAATAAAAAAAGTTTGATGAAATGCGTTTCATCAAACTTCGCTATAATCTTTTACAGTATTAGCTTTCAAACGATTTTACCAACCATTTTTCAGTATTATGCCATAATTTTTACTATGCCGTTTTAGGCTTAGGCGCTACATTTTTTTTTGCAGGCTTTGATGGCCTTGTTTTGCCAAAAGATCCTTTAGCAATTTTGCCCTTCTTGGTTTTGATATCTCCACGTCCCATTGTATTATTTATTTTAGTTTGTTGAATAAGATTAAAAAAGCAAGACATTAAAATGCCTTGCTTTTTTAATGTGTTTGGCTAGCCACTACATTCTTGCAGACAATTCTTTACCTGCTTTAAACTTAGCTACTTTTTTAGCTTTAATTTTGATAACTGCACCTGTTTGTGGGTTGCGGCCATTACGGGCAGCTCTTTTAGATACTGAGAAAGTACCGAAACCAACTAACGTTACCTTACCACCGCCTTTTAAAGTTTTTGTAACTGCTTCTACAAAAGAGTCTAAAGTTGCATTGGCTTGAGTTTTTGTAATGCCTGCATCATCAGCAATTTTTGAAATTAATTCTGCTTTGTTCATAATAGTATTTTTGAAATTTTATTAACTGCAACAAATATAGAAGGTTTTTAATTGCAACAAAATTATTTCTAAACAAAGTTATTCATACTAAATCGCTGAAAACCGCAAGGAATAAGGGATTTACGCAATTAAAAGCTATTTTTATTATATGTATAAATCAGCGCAAGTTGATGAAAGCTAATATTGACAAGGGTTGTAGCTGATGCGACCGTAAAATCAATGCCCATGCGGCTTTGCGGATAAAATACAAAGTTTTTATTATAAAATCCGAAATTAAATTGTTTTGCACATTTAGTGAATAACTTGCAAAAGAGAATTAAATGAGATGATATTATCGCTCCATTTTTCAAATACTTTTTGGCGCATTGTTGAAGCAAATTTTTCAACGTAAACGTTATACATAGCTTTACTTTCGGCACTGTATTGTACAGCATAAGTTGGTCCTTCGGAATCATCTGTTTCCAATAAACGTAAAACAGTTGCTTCAGTAAAACAACCGGTATTTATTACTTCAGGAATATGCACCTGCTGCACCCATGTAAGCCACTCATTTTTTATTGAGTTATTTACCTTACTTGTAACATTATAGATAAACATGGCTGATCAATTTTTTATTTCCAGAAAAATCGGGCAATGGTCACTGTGTTTTACATCCGGATAAATTTCTGCATCAACCAATTGCTTCCTTAGAGGCTCCGTTACCGTTATATAATCAATACGCCAACCTTTATTATTTAAACGAACAGAGGGAAAACGTTGACTCCACCAACTGTAGCGGTGTGGTTCTTTATGAAATTCTCTGAAAGTATCAATCCATCCATCATCTAAAAACTTCGACATCCATTCTCTTTCTTCGGGTAAAAAGCCACTGCTATTTTTATTGCCTTTGGGATCGTGAATATCAATTTCTTTATGGGCAATATTATAATCTCCCACTAAAATTATTTTAGGAAATTTCTTTCTCAATGCTGTAAGATAAATATGAAATTCATCCAGCCAGGCGTACTTAAACTTTTGCCGTCCATCGCCGCTTGTGCCCGACGGAAAATAGGCATTGATTAACCGGATATCACCAAAATTCATCTGTATTACCCTGCCTTCATTATCGCTAAGCGTATTGCCCGTGCCATATACAATATTGTCGGGTTTTAGTTTTGAGAAAACTGCAACGCCGCTATAGCCCTTTTTTTGCGCACTAAACCAATGATGGTGAAAACCCAGTTCATCTAATTTCTTAAAATCTACATCGTCTTTATTGGCCTTGGTTTCCTGCAGGCAAATGATATCTGCCGGATTGGTTGTAAGCCAGTCGATAAAGCCCTTTTTAAAAGCGGCCCGAATGCCGTTTACGTTATAAGATATAATACGCATAGTAAATTCAATAAGTTAAAGTGTGATGCAATAAGGGAAACTAATTTGCTACTTTTCGACCCACCGGAAAGGTAGCACCTAAACTTAAAACCATTTCATAAGTGCCGAAAGCCTGGCTGGAAGTGCCCTCAAATACTTTTAAATTCGAGTAACGGGCATAGTCCAGTTTGTTGGAATATTCCAGGTAAACATACTGAAAAAAAGTAGCCCTTACTGCGGCTTCAACGCCTATATTCCATCCACCGACTTGAAAATTTGGCTCGTTCAATTTCCCAAATAAATTATTCTCTACATGAGGAATAACAGGCCCTATGCCCGCTTTACCTAAAAAATCAATCTTTAGTTTTTCATTTTTGTCTGCGTACCAATGCCACCGCTTAACAATATTAAATAATAGAAAGTTGGCCCCGTTATTTAGATAGTAATAAAAATTTGGTTTACTGAAGTTGATAAATGTGTCTACATATCTTTTCTCAAGGGTTCCGGTAATATGTGCCATCTGATCAGCAAAAATAAATTTGGTATGGTCAAAATTTATTTCTACGGCCAGTCCTTTTTCTCTATCTAGAAACAGGCCAATCCGCCAATTATATTGCGGTATTGTAAGTGGCTTTTTAAATATTCCATCGTCCCATCCTGGATGATCATTTCCCTTAATACTATT
>JBGSIG010000720.1:0-1556 GCA_041742655.1 Ferruginibacter sp.
GTGAGTGACTACGCCACCGCTGCGATCGGGCAAGTACTGCCGGATGTGCAAATTAGAATGGGATATTGTAAGCCAGAAGGTGGCCTACGGAAGTGCAAGGCGTAGGAACGAAGCTGCGGCACTGAGTAAGGCGACCTGAAGGCATTAAGAGACAACAAAACTTAAAAAAGTTGTTTCATTTTACCTGAAATTTGCCCCTATGTCTATATACAGTTTAAAGGAAGGTTATTACCTATATCATGATGTGGAATTTGTATTAAATCAAATCAGCGAATTATATAAGGTTGATGTTAAAGAAGGTAAGGCAACGGTGGTTAGCATAATGGAACTTGATAAGAAAAAATATTTTGCCTCACAAGAAAGTAAGGACAGATTCAATGCTATTATTCCAAAAATAAAAGCACTACATACCAGTATGTATCATTTGCTGGAGAGCATTTACAGGGCTACTGATAATCAGGTATTCAACACCACTGCTATTGAAAATCAATTTCCTGATTTTAAATATTTCAGAATGCTGAATAATAAAATAAAACATTTTAATGAAGCAGATATTGATTTAATAGAAGTGGTTTTAATGGACGGAACAAAGCAGATTATAGAAATTGCCTGCCAGTATAAAATTGGCGAATCATGGGAGATTAAATATTACAGCCAATTTATTGTACTGATTCTTGAGATTTTAAAAGAGCTCAACATCGTTAGCTTTAATAACGATTAACGAAATGCTATATTATCTCTGCATAGTAAATTAAAACCTATATTTTCATCTTGTTGCTTATTGCTTTATAAATTGAACAGTTTTCAAAGCAGTTTTGCTATTTACAAGCTTAAGCCAGTATTTTCCAGACTGCAAAACAGCCGTTTTTATCTGAATATTATTTACACCTTTATTAAGCCTGATCTTTTGGGAACTAACAATCATTCCCTGCACATTTACAATGCTAATAACTGCATCATCATTTACAGAAGAGGAGATACTCAGGCTGGCTGAACCTGTAACCAAGGTTGGGGTAAAACTGTTTATTTCCAAACCTTCTCCATGAGTAAGCACTGAAACAATTTTTGAATTGTAAATCCTTCCGTCTATATCACCAACTTTTAAACGATAAAATATTCTGCCGGAAAGTTGGTTGGCATTGGAATCGGAAAAATCAAATGGTTGCTGGCAACGAAACCTGTCGGCCGAAAACGCATTGATCGTAGTATAATCATTTCCATTATAGGATCGTTGAATTTCAAAATTGGCATAATCCAGTGAGCAGGCTGTTTTCCAGAAAAGCTTATTAAAATTATTGGTAGATGTAGCATCAAAAGAGCTAATGCTAACCGGAACTGGAGTACCGGATTGTGCCTTAAGTATTACCGGGAAGGACAAAAGAATTGCCCAAAAAAAGATTAATTTTTTCATATACCTAGTTTTTTGGTTTATTATTTTTAGGTTGTACCATGAGTAAAAAGTTATAACTAATTTTAAATAAATCATCCCCTGTAATTCATTACTTAAAGAAGTACTGTTTTTTGCCGGTACTTAATTGTTGAGGAAGCAACTCCAT
>JBGSIG010000721.1:0-11567 GCA_041742655.1 Ferruginibacter sp.
TTTAAAAGTGCCGAACAACAACAGGCAGCTCTGTTTATAAAAACATTTTACATCGGCCTTTCGCATGCGTACCATTTTAACAATGCCTGGAGCAACACCACCAGTATCTATACCTCGGGTACCCGTTTTAGTAACCCAAGCATTTTAAATTACCAGGCAAAAACAGAGCAGGGTATTGGTGGCCGCAGCATTGCCCAATACCACAAAAATGCTTTAACGCTGCTTTTCGGCGGCGAGTACCAATATGGATTTACCAGTACAAGAACTTTTGGCAACAATAACGGAGTACCCGATACACTGCAATTCGACGACCAGATAGGCGCCACCCAGTACAATATTTTTTTACAAGCTGATGTTAGCCTGGCGGAAGATTTTATAATTAATGCCGGCATGAGTTATAATAATTATGGCTATAACTTTACAAGATTCAATAGCCTTCCGGTAAAAGAGATCAATAAAACATACGACCCGGTGCTGGTACCTCGTGTTTCATTACTTAAAAAAATCAGTGAAAATTACAGGGTATACGCAACCGTTAGTGGCGGCTATTCGCCGCCGACAATTGATGAAGTAGTGCCCAGTACCGGTGTTTTTAATCCTCTTCTAAAAGCTGAAAAAGGAATCAATTACGAGGTTGGCTTCAGGGGGCAACTGGTAAAGAACACGTTATTTGCCAATGCTGCTGTATATCTATTTAATTTAAGCAATACCATTGTTGTTCGCAGAGACCAGGCAGGTTCCGATTATTTTGTAAATACCGGTAAAACAGATCAGCGGGGTGTTGAATTATCAATGGACTATTACCCGGTAAAAAATAGCACCTCCTTTATGCGGGAGGTGAAATTGTGGATCAGCTATACTTATATCAATGCAAAATTTGTCACCTATCAAAGGGGAGTAGATGATTATTCCGGTAATAAGTTGACCGGTACCCCGCCCAATGTATTTGTTGGAGGTGCAGATGCCTTTACCAGCATTGGCTTGTACGCCAATTTAACGTACAGCTATACAGACCAGATTCCTTTAAATGATGCAAATACTTTTTTTGCTACCCAATACAATTTGCTTTTTGCAAGATTGGGCTATAAAAAAAATATCAGTAAAAAGTTACAGGGCGAAATCTATTTTTCCTACGATCATTCATTTACCACGCCCTTTGGTTTAGGAAACGACTTAAATGCTGCCGGCAACCGGTTCTTCAACCCTTCGGCACCGCAAAATTTTATAGCTGGTCTAAAAATTCAATACAATTTTTTAAGGCTTTGAGCTGAAGATAATATCGCATTTTTTGCCTAAGGGAAACGGTCAGCAATAAAACGCCTTGATAAAACACCCTAGTTGTTGCCATGCTTTAAAGCAAAACAACACCCGTCGTTAATTTATAATAATGGTAACGAAAACCGAACATGTATATTTGCAAAAAATGATAAAAAAATGGATTTTGGCAATATAGCAATCCGGGAAATATTGACTGTAACGTTCACCTTGTTTGCTGTAATTGATATGGTGGGTAATGTTCCGGTACTGGCATCGCTGAGAATAAAAATGGGTGGAGAAATTCGCTCTACCCAGGCCACACTGGCCTCTGGAGCGCTAATGATTTTATTCTTATTTATCGGGCAGCAATTTTTAAATTTATTGGGCCTCGATGTACAATCCTTTGCGGTAGCCGGCAGCATTGTCATATTTATTATAGGGCTGGAGATGGTATTGGGCCACGATTTTTTTAAATCTGATGCAGATTCTAAAAGTGGCAGTGTGGTGCCAATTGCCTTTCCGTTAATAGCCGGCTCAGGAACGCTGACGACAGTTATGAGTTTAAAAGCAGATTACCACACTGTAAATATTTTTTTAGGTATTCTTATTAACTGTGTTGTAATATACCTGGTGCTGAAATCATTAAAATGGATTGAAAGAGTATTAGGCCCTAATGGTATGATGGTGATAAGAAAATTTTTCGGCGTAATATTGCTGGCCATTGCCGTAAAAATATTTGGTAGCAATATTGGTCATTTTGGCAAGTGACGTACCCGGCCTCGTAGTACAATGGATAGTATAAGGGCCTCCGAAGCCCTGGATTCAGGTTCGATTCCTGACGAGGCCACCAAAAAATTAAAGTTTGTACTTAGAATAAGTTCTCAAAAGTAGGCGGTGTCTATAGGGCCTTAGCAAAAGAGTAGCAAGCTTCATTTTTCATCAATTGTTATTCCTTTCCGTTTTGCATAGTCTTCGTAAAATGGCCAGCCAATTCCCATCACCGCATTTTTATCCAGTACAATAGGTGTCTGATCGCTTTTGCTTACTACACCATCAGTTTTATTTACATCTGTATAATACCATAAAATTTCTATTGTATTGCCGTCTTTGTCTGTCTTAAAATCTCTGTTGTATGGATTGTTTATGATGATACTTTCTTTTCTCGTTATAAAATTACCGCCGGTATAAGTCTGAATTTTTTGAACTCCGCCCATCACCTCTAATACCTTGTTTTTGGTAATGCCAAGGTCTATTCTTATTAGATTGCCCTGGTTGTACGATCCAACCTCAATTCGGGTTGGCTTGGTGGGTAAAGTTTGGCTGAACGCATTATTTGCTATAAAAATCAATCCAAACAATAGTATGGTAAATGGCTTCATATCGATTATTATTTTGACGGTGAATTTTACTATTCTTTGTCAAACGTACTGTAATAAACTAACAACACAAAAGATGGGCTTTGGATTTGCTAAAAGGCTAAAAAGCAAAAACCCGTACAAGTCAATACCAGTACGGGTTTAAGTAATTGAAGATGCTGTAGGGGGAGGGATCGAACCTCCACGAAGAAGTTAGTTGTAGCACAAAGTTGAGTGGTCGACCCTGGTCGAACCCCGGCTTGCACCGGGGAACGGCTCTATGCTATATTTATCCTGTTATCTTCACCCCCGAGACAAGAGGGCATGTCTGCCAAAGATTTCATCACCCCACAATTTTAAAGAACCATAATAGTGCAAATCTATACAAAATGCCATTATGTTGAAATTATTTTACACTTTATTTTAAAAATATAGATAATATTCAAATAAAGATATTTATATTTGAATATGCACTAAAATAAAAATATAAAATGGCTACCAAATTAAATCTCGACAAACTCGATTTGCAAATTATCCATGAAATGATGGAAACTGCAGAAATTTCCTACGCCGAATTGGGTAAGAAACTGTTTGTAAGCGGTGGCACCATTCATGTGCGAATCAAAAAACTACAAGAGTTTGGAATTGTCAAAGGTACTAAACTAAATGTTGATATCAGGCAATTAGGCTACGATATTACTGCATTTGTTGGAATTTATTTAGAAAAAAGCTCGCTGTACGATACGGTGGCTAAGGAATTGATGAATATTCCCGAAATAGTGCGGCTCAATTATATTACTGGCAATTACAGTATGTTCATTGAAATTGTTTGTAAAGACATTAGCGAGTTACGTTATGTATTACACGATGCTTTACAAAAGATAAAAGGCATCGACCGCACAGAAACATTTATTTCGCTGGAAGAAGGTTTTAACAGAAACGTTCAGGTAGCACCAGTGGAATAATCTTCTTCTGCGCCGCTACTTCGGGAACTTTAATTAGATGAACTTTTTACATCCACCGCATCTCTTAATCCATTTCCCAATAAATTAAATGCCAGCACCAACAACATAATAGCTATGCCCGGCGCCAACGCCAACATTGCGTGGTGGGTAATAATAAAATTATAGTTTTCTTTAATCATTAAACCCCAGCTTGGCTGAGGCGGCTGAATGCCAATACCTAAAAAACTTAATCCGGCTTCAATAATAATGGCAGTGGCAAAATTACTTGCGCCAATCACCAAAACGGGGCCCATAATATTTGGTAAAATATGCTTTGTAATAATCCTGGCATCACTAAAACCCAGTGCCCTGGCCGCTTGCACATACTCCAATTGTTTTATTGCTATTATCTGTCCTCGGATTAAGCGGGCCACACTTACCCACATCGTTAGGCCAACGGCTATAAATATTTGCCAAAAGCCTTTCCCCAATGCCATGGTAAAAGCAAATACCAAAAGCAAAGTCGGGATGCTCCATGTTACATTCACCAGCCACATGATAACTTCGTCTACCCAGCCACGGTAATAGCCTGCCAGTGCTCCTAAAATAATGCCCAACGTGAGTGATATAATTACAGCAATCAGCCCAACGGCGAGGCTTACTCTGGTACCAATAATCAGCCGGCTTAAAATATCACGGCCAAACTTATCAGTGCCCAAATAATATTTCTTTGTTATAAAGTAGTTTGGTAAAGTGCTTGTCGGTTGATTGCCTATTATTTGGGTGATTGCATAAGTTTGTGCCACACTTGTTTCGTCGTCAACATACTTATTTACAATAAGCGAATCGTTACTAAGGGTATAGCTAACTACAGGCAGGTACCGGTAATTTTCGGCCTCACCACCAATCAACCTGCTAAACCAGGTTACGGTGTCACTTTTTTTGTCTGGAATTTTTAAAAATAATTGCTCATAGCCTGGTTCCTTTGCCTGAATCTCCACCGTTTGCAAATCGGCATTGGGCGAAGCATCCGGCGCAATTAAGTATCCACATAATGAAATTAAAAATGCCGCTATAATTATCAGCAGTCCAAACAGCGCACCCTTATTCCTTTTCAGGCGTTGCCATGTTTGCCGGTGAAAGGAAAAAGATTGTTCCATGGTGTAAATTACGATTACATTTTATCTATTTCACGGTTCGTGATTTCCACCTGTATTTACCAAATTTACCGAGCCATCCTACAACGACTGTATACAAAATATGCAAAGGCTCTGCCAAGGGAAACCACCATAAAACAGGCTGCTTGTTGAAAAATTTCGCCACCGGAAACAGAAATAACAATTCAATGATTGTTTTTAAAATCAATACCGAAAACCAAAAAATGATAATTGCAGGTGACAGGTTATTTAGTATTGCAATTACGGGCAACAGCAATAGAACCAAATTAAAAAAGTAAACCAATAGCAGTACAACAAATATTCGTTTGTCATTATATCTATCTGCTTTGCTTGCCCATCGTACCCGTTGATTTATAAAGCCTTTCCAGGTTTCCATCGGTTGAGTATACACGATAGCTTCTTTTGACTTTAAAAACAAGACCCTGTCGGGATATCGTTTATAAATTTTATGCATTAATAACATGTCATCGCCACTGGCAATTGTATCAATACCTTTAAATCCGCCGACTTCATTGTAAGCTTTCTTTTCATAAACAAAATTGGCTCCGTTGCACATGCTGTGTATTTTTTTATGAACTGCTGCACCAGTTATTCCCTGCAGTGTCATAAAGTCAAGCGCCTGAAATATTTCTACAAAGCGATTAGAACAGTTGATAGACACTGGTGCAGCAATACACGCTGGATGATATTGCTGATAATAACTGGCAATTGTCTGTAACCATTCATTGCCCATAAAACAATCCGCATCTGTGGTTATTATTAAATCGCCGGTCGACTGCGTAATGGCTACTTCTATTGCCTTTTTTTTGTACGAATTAATAGTTTCCGTAACAAAATCTTTCAACAAAAAGCAGCGCACATTCGGATGGCTAAACGATTGAACAATTGAAACGGTTTGATCAGTAGAATGGTCATCTACCACAATTATCTCAAACAAATCAGCAGGATAAGTTTGCCCAAGAACCGCCTGTAAACAATGTGCAATATTACTCTCTTCATTTCGAGCCGGAATAATAACGGTAATTTTAGTAGCAGGAATTTTGTTGCCCGTGGCAATCGACAATCTGTACTCAGGAATCTTCAACCACGATTGCCGGTAATAGACAATAAGCACTGCATAGCCAATAAATAAAACAACAGTAAAAGCAAGTATAGTTGGCTCCATAATGATATTGCGTACAAGAGTGTGGCCTGTGTTTGTTGGCGGGCAGGCTCAACAGTATTTGAATTTTTACCAAAACCGGTTAGACAAAAATAATTTTTAAAATACCAAACGAATCAATTATCTTTATATAGTTGTTTAAACAACTATATGCCAAACAACCAATTTAAGCGGGGAGAATTATACAGCTTTATTACCGGTAAAGCAAGTACTGCAATTGGAAGACGGTTGCAGAAAAATTTTAAAGAAGCCAATGTTGAAATAACCATTGAGCAGTGGAGTGTGTTATATCATTTGTGGAAACAGGACGGCCTTAGTCAACAACAATTATGTGATGCTACTTTTAGGGATAAGCCAAGCATTACGAGGCTTGTAGATAATTTAGAAAAGCTGAAACTGGTAAAGCGTGTGGCAAGTAAAGATGATAGAAGAATAAACATGATTTATTTGACAAGTGAAGCACAGGTATTGCAGGAGCAAACAATGGGGCTGGCAAATAGAACATTGAACGAGGCATTGGATGGAGTAACCATTGAACAAATTGAAATTGCCAAAATGGTGTTGCAGAAAGTGTATGATAACCTGGCCCCCGCCGACTCCCCCGAAGGGGGAGAGCAAGGCAAGAGTCTAAGAAAGTGAGCATTAATTAAGTACAGGACCAGTAAAAATTTTTTTTTACGGACATAAGCAATCACCATAGAAAAACATTTTAAATAATCATTCTCTTCAACATCCCTTCTTTTGCAGCGGCTTAGGGAGGCTAAACTTTTATTTTATGAGTACACAAACATCAACCACTACATCACTAAAAGGTGGTGAATGGTTAATTAAAGAAAGTAATGCTTTTGAAACATTTACACCAGAAGATTTTAATGAGGAGCAATTGATGGTAAAAGAAATGTGTTTACAATTTCTGCAATCAGAAGTAATACCCATTGCAGATCGTATTGATAAATTAGAACCGGGACTAATGCCATCGTTGATGGTAAAAGCCGGTGAGCAGGGTTTGCTGGGCACTTCTATTCCGGAACAATACGGCGGATTGGGAAAAGATTTTATTACGTCTACACTTGTAAATGAAGGGCTTGGAGGTGGCTTTTCTTTTAGTGTGGCTATTGCGGCGCATACCGGCATTGGCACTCTGCCTATTTTATATTTTGGCACGGATGCGCAAAAAGAAAAATATATTCCTAAACTGGCCAGTGGCGAATGGAAGGGCGCTTACGGGTTAACGGAACCCAACAGCGGCAGTGATGCTTTGGGTGCCAAAACAACTGCAGTGATTTCTGCTGATGGTAAACATTATATTTTAAATGGCCAGAAATGCTGGATCACCAACGGCGGCTTTGCGGATGTGTACACCGTATTTGCAAAAATTGACGGAGACAAATTTTCTACTTTTATTATTGAGCGTGGCTTCGAAGGGTTTACTCAAGGCCAGGAAGAACATAAAATGGGCATTAAAGGTTCATCTACCGTGCAACTCTATTTCCAGGATTGTAAAGTGCCTGTTGAAAATTTACTGGGCGAAGTTGGCAAGGGCCATGTTATTGCATTTAATATTTTAAATATCGGTAGATTGAAGTTATGTGCTGCTGCATTGGGCGGTTCTAAAATGGCCTTAAATATTACCATTGATTATGCTAAAACCAGGGAGCAATTTAAAACTGCCATCGCTAATTTTGGCGCCATAAAATATAAATTGGCCGAAGCAGCCATTAGAGTTTTTGCCTGTGAAAGTGCTTTATACAGAGCAAGTAAATGGATAGATGAAAAAGAAATTGAACTGGCTACTGCTGGCAAACCTTTCAATGAAGCAATGCTGGGTGCTGCCGAAGAGTTTGCAGTAGAGTGCGCCATATTAAAAGTACACGGCAGTGAAGTGTTGGATTATGTAGTGGATGAAGGTGTGCAGGTTTTTGGCGGTAATGGTTTTAGTGATGAATATCCCATCAGCAGGGCTTACAGGGATAGCCGGATTAACCGCATTTATGAAGGTACCAACGAAATAAATCGTTTGCTTACCGTCGACATGATTTTAAAAAGAGCCATGAAAGGGAAGCTCGACCTGATGGGGCCTGCGATGTCGGTTTCAAAAGAGTTGATGAGCATACCCGACTTTGGTAATGAAGATGAAACTCCTTTTGCTGCAGAAAAAAAATATATCCTGAATATGAAAAAAAGTATTCTGATGGTAGCTGGTGCAGCGGTACAGAAGTTAATGATGAAAATTTCTGATGAGCAGGAAATATTGATGAATATTGCTGACATGGCTGTAGAAACTTTTGTAGCAGAAAGTAATTTATTACGCATCATAAAAATGACAGATAAACAAGGTGAAGCAGCAAGTTCTATTCAAATTGACATGATGCGCTGCTATTTAAATGATGCCATTGATAAAGTAAATAAGGCAGGAAAAGAAGCCATCAATGCATTTGCTGAGGGCGACGAACAGCGTATGATGTTATTGGGTTTAAAGCGTTTCACAAAAACTGCTCCCTTCAATAGTAAAGAAGCCCGCAGAAGAATTGCAGATAAATTGATTGCAGATAATAAATATGCCTTGTAAAGTTTAGCAGCTTATTTAATAAGGGCCATTCTCAGCAAACTGAGAATGGCTATTTTTTTGTTTACATCGATTTGAAATTTTTTATCTTTCCAAAATGAAATTTTTCCTGACCTTATCATTTCTATTCATTGCAGGTTTTGCTTTTTCTCAAAAAAATGAAAAGCCATTTATTAAACTTGTGCAGCCGCTTAAACAAAACGTCAATGTATATGATGCAGGCAATTTTATAATAGGCAACACCTGTAAAACCTGCACTATTACTGTAAATGATAAACCCGTAAAAGTATATTCTACCGGTGCGTTTGCCATTGAATTAAATTTATTTCCGGGCGATACTGCCTTGGAAATACGCTCCACAGTATTTGGCAAATCTGTTACAAAAAATATCACTTACAATTATACATTGCCGAAGCCTGCCGAACCCGTAAAAGTGCTGGATATAGAAAGTATTCAAACTTATCCTGAAGGAAATTTAATACTGGTGCCCGGCAATAAAATAAAGTTTAGGGTAAAAGCCTTAACCAACTGCACTATAACCACAATTGAAAATACTCAACTATACGAAATGCCCGTAAATCTCACAAGGGGGATGCCGGGCATTTACCAGGGAGAATATGTTGTAAAAGCAAGTGATAGTTTCGCAGTAATGAAAATTCCGGTAACTCTTACCGATTCTTTAAATAACACAGTTACGAAACTAACAAAACAGACCTTTTCAGTTTTGTCGCCATTGGCTTCTGACATTGCCATCACTAAGGGCAGGCTGGCGCATCTGGAATATGGCCTGGGCGACGACCGGTTGGGTGGTGCAAAAATTGGTTATATCGACAGCAATATTGTTTTAAAAATAATTGGTAAAGTGGGCAGTCATTATAAAGTGCAATTGGCAAAAACCCGGACGGCTTATATTCCGGATGAACTGGTATCACTGATGCCGAAAGGAAGTTTTACGCCTGAATCGCTCACTGCGAAATTGTATGCCTATGGCGACAGTGCGTATGATTATGTAAAGGTCGGCCTGTTTACAAAACTACCTTATCAATCTTTTCAAATGACGGATCCATCAACTATTGTGATTGATATATTTGGTGCAACCAATAATACCAACTGGATAACACAACTGGAAAGCTTACAGGAAGTTAAAAAGATTGATTATGAACAGTTAGAAGATGATATTTTTAGAATTACGCTCACATTAAAACATACCCAGCACTGGGGGCACCTGGTATACTATAGTGGAAATTCACTGGTGATTAAAGTTAAACACCAGCCTGAAAATTTATCTTTGAAATATTTAACTGTTGCCGTAGATGCCGGGCATGGTGGCACAAATACAGGAGCCGTGGGCGCTACCGGTATTTCTGAAAAAGAAATTACGTTGGCGATATCGCTAAAACTACAAAAGGCACTTGAAAAAGAAGGCGCAAAAGTAATTATGACGCGTAGTAAGGAAGTGACTTTTGATAATAAGGAACGAATTTTATTTTATAGAGATAGCCTTCCCGACTTGCTGCTTAGCATTCATCTTAATTCTTCCGACGACCCGTTGCGCACTGGTGGCACAAGTACTTATTACCGCTACATTGGTTTTCGCAATTTAAGTTTATCTATCCACCAACGTATGCTGCAGTTGGGTTTGAAAGATTATGGCAATGTAGGCTCTTTTAATTTCATGTTGAACAGCCCGACAGAATATCCAAATGCTTTAATAGAAACGCTTTTTTTGAGCAACCTCGGAGAAGAAGAAAAGATACTCGACGAAAATGTCCAGCAACAAATGGTTGATAAAATTGTGGCTGGGGTTAAAGATTTTTTAAAAGATTGTAAAGACAAATAGTGTGAACTGAACTTTGTATACCAGGGGACTATCTTATTAAATAGTTCTTCAAATAACCGTCAAAACCAGTAAGCGATTTGTCTTCATAAATTTTTTTAAACTGGCTACATTGAAAGTACAGGTATGCAGTGGGGTCTTCTGAAATTTTCTGATAATTTTTCTGATAAAAATCTTCTGCATATTCTCCCGCCGGCACCGGGTCGGGTAATACTTTCATTAAAGCATTTACCTGGGCGTAGCATTGGTCCAGATCTTTCTTGTATACTGACTCTCGCAAAAATAAGATTGCAAGCGTATTCGCAAAATAGTCGCCCCTATATTTATTTCCCGTGCCTTTTTCATTAGCAAAAAGCACCGCATTGCCCAATTGCTGAGCTATATAAAAACCATTAAAAAATAACCCGAAAATTTTTTTTGTATCTTTTTCATTACTGCCCGCAGCTTTTGAAAGGGATGACTTTACTGTCGGCGAAACCTCATCCCAAAATGGAATTTCAATGGTAATATTATCCGGCTGATAAAAAACAAGATACGTTTGGGTATTTAAAACAGCTTTGGGTGGCCGGGCATACGCACCATCAACCTGGCGTATTTTAGAAAAAAAGGTAGCGGCCATTTCATTTGAAGCCGCAATCAGTTTAGCAGAATCTGTATACAGGTTAAATAACTTTTTCTGAGCAGATAATCTGACGCTTGAAACAAGTAATGCTATTAGTAATATTTTTTTCATGCAAGTGTAAATATTGGTACAGTTAAATTGCCTCTTGTAGAATGGAAAGTACTACTTCACCAGAAAGCCTCCAAATTTAAAACAATTTCGGGTGTTACTAAAGCGTTGAGTGTGTTAAATAATTATACTACGCTTAAAGCGTACAAAGTTATCAATGTTCTCCTTAAATTCTTTTGAGCAACAATATTCTGGTGCATGGTATGAGTTTTAAAAATAGCGGAAGTTTGTTAATTGTTGGTTATTACCAGAATTTTTAATAGCATGGTTCATGTTTTGTTTTATATTTTACGCATCTATCAGTAACTTTACACCTTTAAAAAAACCATATGAGTGAAACTGCAACTGCGTTGCCTGTGCCCACACCCACACTAACAGCAAAAGATTTTACAACCGACCAGGAAGTTCGCTGGTGTCCCGGCTGTGGTGATTATTCCATTTTAGCACAGGTTCAAAAAATAATGCCTACGCTGGGTATTCCTAAAGAAAATATTGTAATTGTAAGTGGTATTGGCTGCAGCAGCCGTTTTCCTTATTA
>JBGSIG010000722.1:0-4799 GCA_041742655.1 Ferruginibacter sp.
GAAGTGTTACCTCCATAATGTTTTGTGTCGGAGCCGGAAGTTGGTATGGAACCACGAACGCCCCATAAGTCAATTTTCATCTTCTTTTGCTTTCCAGAATATGGCGACAGCACCTAGAAATTTATTTTCACGGCCAATGATAGGGTAGGCCGTTAGTGAAATTTTTTCTGAAACGCCGTTACTCAGGTTTTTTATCCAAAATGTTTTGTGATGAGGATAGCGATACTTTAATGTTTTTACAAGCGGCAAGTCGTGTGGAGAAATACTTTTGCCAGAATCATCCATTTGACTAAAAATGGTGGACCATACCTCAACGGGCATTTCGCCGGTATCATTGAATTTTTTGCCCAGTATACTTTCTGCAGGTTCGTTATAGAAAATGAGATTACCAATTGTGTCGGTAATAAAAACCGGGATAGAAAGACAGTCAGCTAACTGCCGGTTTAGAATTATCTCAATTTCATATGCTGGCATGTATAATGATATTTTTAATTAATAAACCGAATTAAATCTAAGGTAATTTACCGGAAAATCAAACTAAATAGTTAGATACTTAGTTGATATTGCAGCACCTTGAATAGTTAATTGCCATTTTTCATTTATTAATTTCAATTGACTAAAGCAAAATATTGAGGATTTATTTGGACAGCATTTCCTCAGCGCCGGTCCAGTTTTCAGGCACACCACTGTCAGAATATTTCAGCGCATTTTCCATAAAAAAGCTTACTGTATTATCATCGGGATCAAGTTTAATAATAGATTTAAAACCTTTGATTGCATTTTCAAATTGCTGATCAAAATAATAATTCATTGATTCATTGAACCGGCCAAGGGTTACTTTTTTTTGATGCAGGTCAGTTTCTGGATAGCCATCTAAACATTCTACAATGCTGAGCAATTTGTCCTTGCCTTTTAACTGTACTTTACCCAGGTGACGTAAAAAATATTTTTCATGATCGGGAATTTGCCGAAGTGTTTCACTGCTTAACAGCAAGGGAGACCGGTAATATTTTGTAAGGCTTTCTATTCTTGCTGCAGTGTTAACGGTATCAGAAATGGTGGCTGCATCTAACCTGTTTTCATCGCCGGTAATGCCCATTATTAGTGGCCCGGTGTGCATGCCTATGCCTGCTTTGATAATGGGCAGGCCTTTGGCCTGTCGCTGAATGTTTAGCTGATGCACAGCTTTTTGCATGGCTATTGCAGCGTTTAACGCATCTTTAGGATAGCTGGGAAAAATGGCCATGATTGAATCGCCCAGGTATTGATTAATGAACCCGCCGTGCGACTGTATGATAGGGCCAAGGCGCTCATTAAAAGAAGATACGAACCGGAAGTTTTCACCGGGTGTCATTTTTTCGGACAAAGAAGTGAAATCACGAATATCAGTAAACAGTACCGTCACAATTTTTTCGGCCTGGTCGCCCAGCCTTACATCTGCCAACGCATCTTTTCCCAACAGGCGAATAAATTCGTTGGGTACAAATTTTTTCGTCACTTCATGTATGCGCAAAATCGCTTCTTCTCTTTCACGAACCTCACGAATATTTTTTTCGTACAGCATGGCGCTTTCAATAGCGGTAGATGATTGCAGGGCGAGGGTAACCAATAATTTAAGATGTGCGGCAGCATATTGTTCCAAATCTTTGCCAGCAAGAATGATGGCACCCATGATGCGATGCTTTACTTTCATAGCAGCATAAATGAGGGATTGAACATCGCTTTTTATAACGCCATTTTCTTTTAGCACCGATATATCGGTAATAATTTCCGACTGCCCGCTTAATCCAATTTTGAGCAATAGGCCCGCATTGTGCTGCAACGATTCTTTGTTGAAAAGGGGCTCGCCAGACCTGGCAGGCATCAGTAATTGCTGCGTCTTTTCATCCCACAACACCATTACACCACTGTGGGAAGGAATAGAATGCATTGCCTGTTCTAATGTTATCTGTGCAATTACGTCGGGGTCGATGGTTTGAGTAAGCTTTTCCGAAAAATTATAAATTACATTTAGCTCCTGGTACAAACTCAGTACCTCTGTGCCCAGCTTTTTTCTTTCCGCTTCCTTCTGTAACATCAGGGATAAAAGTTCAGCAATCATTGACGCATTAGCTGGCCCTTTTACAAAACCTGCAATTTCATTTTCTAATAGTACGGGGAAAGACGCTGAAGCATTCTGGGTTGAAGAGCCAAACAGCAGTATATTTTGATCGTCTTCTACAGCTATTTCAATATTATTCATATCTATCCACAACTGAAGCCACGCAACAGTTTTACTTTTTTTGCCCAATATCGATTTTAATGCAGGCTGTGCCATCTGGGTATTTAGTTTTGGTATTTTTTACGAGTTATTTATCTATGTAATGCCGAGCACTTCTTTCGCCTTATTCAATATCACTTCCGGATCAAAAGGTTTTGTCATATACACATCGGCACCAACTTCCTGCCCTTTCAGGCGATCCAGTTCCTGGCCTTTTGCAGTTAGCAGCACAATAAATACGCCCTTCATCTCCAGTTCTTTTTTTACTTTTCTGCATACTTCCATGCCATTCATTTTTGGCATCATCACGTCCAGAAAAACAAGGTCTGGTTTTTCGGCCTGTATAATTTCAAGCGCTATCTCACCGTTCTCTGCTGTTAAAAATTCAACGCCTTCGTCTTCCAGTTCTTCCAGCGTTTGCTCAATAAGCATACGGATGTGTGCTTCGTCATCTACTATTAAAATCTTTTGTTCCATGATTGAATTATTCTTTTTTATAAATATCTTTTTTTAAGATTAAACATATAATTAGTAAATCCTTTACTGCTTTGTGTTAGACCTCATTTTCTTTTTTTTTGATAACACCCTTCGACTTCGCTCAGGATGAAACAAAAAAAATCAAGGGTGCGAATAAAATTTCTAGCACTTTTTATTCGAGGCCACCCGGAGCCTCCGGTTTCTATTTTAAAAATCCAATATTTTTTACTGATACACTACAAACAAAACATTCTCCAACCCTTTTTCAAATCTTAGTGTTTTTACAATATCCTGTTTACCGGAAAGGCCGGAGCTGATGATGATGATGTCGGGTAAATTTGCTACGGCTTTTTCCAACAATTCATTTTCGTTTGCTTCCATTACTTCATATCCTTTTGTTGTAAGCACATCTGTTAGTGTATTCACTGCTCCTGAATCTTCATCAACTATCATCACCTTCTTTCTTGATTTGCCCTGTTCGAGCAAACTTCCTATTTCGGCAAATAAAAGGTTGGTGTCAATGGGTTTGGTAAGATACCTGTCTACGCCAATCCTGAAGCCTCTTGCTTTATCCTGTACTACAGATAAAACAATAATAGGTATGTCCATTGTTTCCGGGTCATTTTTCAGCACGGCTGCAGTATCAAAACCATTCATTTCGGGCATCATCACGTCGAGTATGATCAAATCGGGGCGTTGCCTTCTAACACAGGCCAGCGCTTCTTTTCCATTGTTGGCTTCCTGTATGGTGTAGCCGGCATCGCCCAATTCCTGATGCAATAGCGTGCGGATAGAATCATCATCATCTACAATCAAAATATTGGAAGGCTGCCCTTCAATATTTATTTGCGAATAGGCCACCCTTTCCTTTAATTGTTTTACAAGGTCATCAAGATGTATGGGCCTTGATGGCGCGGCTGGTTTAATGAATGGCAAGGCAAAAGAAAAAGTACTGCCTTTGCCCAGTTCACTTTCCAGCCAAATTCTTCCACCATGGTGTTCAATAATTTCTTTACAAATAGGAAGCCCGAGGCCGGTGCCTTTTGGTTTATCGGTCAATGTATCGCCACCCACCTGTTTAAATTGTTCAAACACTGCTCCAAAATCTTCCGCAGCAATGCCAATTCCAGTGTCGGAAATATTTACAATAACTTCATTTTTTTTCTTCGAAATTTTACAGGTGATAGAACCCTTGTCGGTGAATTTTACTGAGTTGGAAATAAGGTTTATGATCACCTGTATCAGCTTGTCTTTATCGCCGGTAATTTCAGGAAGGTTATCATCTATTTGTTTAATCAGCTTCAGTGATTTTTGATCGAACAGGCTGGTGGTTGCCGCAATGGCCCTTTCAGCTACTTCACTCATAGAAACGCTTTCCTGGTTCCATTCCATTTTACCGGCTTCTATTTTTGCAAGATCTAATACATCATTGATAAGATGTGTCAGCCTTTCACCTTCTGAAATAACGATGTGCAGGTTGTCTGTAATCTGGTTAATCGTCTTCCCTGTTCTTGCATCCGATTTGTCAACCACAGGAAATATTTTTTCTGTCAATCTTTTTTCTATAATTTTTGCGAAGCCCAGTACAGATGTTAATGGTGTTCTTAATTCGTGACTTACCGTAGATAAAAAGGCACTCTTTGCTTCGTTTGCTTTTTCGGCCAGTTTGCTGGCGGCTTCGGCTTCCATTTTTGCCAATTTAACATCTTCAAAAAGAGTAGCATTTCTTAATGCAACACCTACAGAAGAGGCTATGGTAGAGAGAAGACGAAGATCGTTTTCGTTGAAACGGTTTTCATGCTCGGTGCTTTGTACGCTTAGCACGCCGATGTTGACATCACCCACGGGGATGGGAACACCCAGGTATGAAGCAGACGAAAGGCCAATGCGTTGTATGCCCATTTGGGTAGTTAGTTCATCCACATCTTTATTGATGAGCAACGGCTCGCCTGTTAAAATTATTTTTGAGGTTAATCCTTCTCCCAATGTCATCGGCGCCATGTTATCTCCAAACTGGTAAGGGAAATAAATAATTTTTGTTTTTTGATTTAGTAAAGCGAGA
>JBGSIG010000723.1:0-1601 GCA_041742655.1 Ferruginibacter sp.
CAATTATTTAGATCAAGGTAATTTCTTCGACGGGTTTCGTGTCCCCACGAACCATTTCTTGTAATCACTCAAACCATTTCCGGGTTTTCGTAATATTTCATAATTTCAGTTATGGCTATTATTGATCCAAATTATAAAAGAAAGGCTTACATGGAAATTGGCGAAGAGGGAAACGAACCAATACGTTAGCTCTGAGGCTATGGCGACAACAAAACAAAAGGAAAAATAAAAAATGCTACATAAAACTTGGTCAACTTTACCGATGCTAACTACTGAACGGTTGACAATTCGACCACTTTTGGAAAGCGATGTGGAAGAAATATTTTTGCTTCGGTCTGATACAACAATTAACAAGTTCCTTGACCGAAAACGAAGCGAAACATCAGAAGATGCATTGAACTTTATTAAAAACATCAAAAATAATGAGCTTCTATATTGGGCGATTGCACAGGCACGTACCGGAAAGCTTATAGGAACAATTTGCCTTTTTAACTTTTCAGATGAACTTAATAAATGCGAAATTGGATATGAGCTTTTAAGCGATTTTCAAGGACAAGGAATTATGAGTGAAGCAGCAATAAAAATCATTGAATTTGCTATTGATACATTTGGTTTAAAAACAATTGACGCCTTCACACATAAAGACAACCATAGTTCAACTAAACTTCTTCAGAAATTTAACTTTGAGAAAACGGGAATTATTGACGAGACAAATCCCAACTTAATAATATATCGGCTGTCAAATAGAGCATCAAAATAGAAAGGCAAAGCAAGAACGAGAAAACCTGAACAGCTTCGCCCTGGTTTTATTGCTGTTTCATAATTTCAGATATGACTATCATTGATACAATCTATAAAAGAAAGGCTTTTAAATATTCTTCGGCAGTATTTTATGAATGCAACGTAAAAATTTTGAATTTTTAAAAGATGAAAGAGCAGCGTATTAAGTGCAGGTTTGGAAGAAGGAAGAAATTGGTTCGTGGGCACACGAACCAATGCGGAGGAAAAATAGCCTGGTTATTTTTAATTGGAAATTATTCCCGCACGTTTTCTATTGTAGAAAGAAATAGCTGCCCCATGTCATTGTGGGCCTGAATTTAGTAGAAAGATGTTGTTGTTATTTCTTTTTCAGGTACTTCCTGTACATCTTTAAAATGCGAAGTAACACGGCCAGGATATCACGGCTCTGAAGAAAAATATTTGTTTGGAGAATTGCTTGCTTTGTACCGGGTTTTTCCTGTTGAATTATTTTTACTTGCCTGTCAAGTTGCTGGTTTATGTACTCCCTTACATCATCTCTCGCAACACGAATAGTTTCCATTTTTTCAAAACTATCATTACGCAGTGCATCAATGGCCATTGAAAAAAATGCATTCATTTTGTATTTCAATTCATCAGTTACACGGATAAAATCTTTTCCCGGTTCACGGTGCAGGTTCTGCGTATAATGCAGGCATTCTTCACCCATTGCTGTAGCAGAATAAGTAATATCCTGCAAAAAATCAGCACTGTACAGCAATATCTGCGATGGCTCGGGCCCTGCAGTTGCAAGGTTCTTGATAAATCTTATACTCTGCGCACGCAGCTTAAAGCCGTAGGCC
>JBGSIG010000724.1:0-2982 GCA_041742655.1 Ferruginibacter sp.
TGTTAGTAATTACAAATGCATGTTCATAGCCATCCTTGTTTCTTTTAATTGATCCGCGGATAAAATCTTCGATAAATTCAATACCCTGCATATTATTTACCCAGGGCAGCCATTGCTTTAGATAATTGCTGTTTTTCGCAGCCAATGCAAAAAGCTCATGTGCATGTTTTTCAGCTAAGGGTTCAAGCGTAAGATGGTCGTTGATTGTTATTGTCATGATTGAAATTACTCATTTTAAATAAAAGGATGTTGCCGGTAAGGCGTAAAGACGTGAAGTTATAAAGGAAATAGTATCATCATGATTTAATAAGAAGTCGAATGGCCTGCCTTTAAACCTTAGATGGTCTTCCCGATAAAAATCGGGATTTCAAAAATTCAATATGTCGACCTGTGCCGAATATTCGGTATAGAAGGAAGATTGGACTACTTATGATGGCACATCGATATAAAAAAGGCTTAACGCCTTAACGGCAAAACAAGTAACCTGAATTGAAGAATAGAAATTTATTAATAATTTCACCTCCGACAGTAAAAATATGGCGCACAACGGCAACCATGTTTTTTAACTGTTTTGCAGAATCAATTAAACCGAAGTAAAAATGTTGACAAAGCTTATAAGAATGACGCTGAGAAAATTACCTGCGCCCGTACGCAATAGGGTGTATTCTTATGGCAACATCATTTTTAAATCGTCTGTAGTTGCAAAGTGGGAAAAGAACGGCAGACCTCTGCCACCACCACACCAGGTAAAGCAGCGGGTGATTGAGGAATATAGAATGTTGTCGGGCAATAAAATTTTTATCGAAACAGGGACCTTCCTTGGTGATATGATAGAAGCTCAGAAAAGGAACTTCAACGTGCTTTACTCAATAGAAGTGGAAGAAAGTTTGTGGCAGAATGCAGTGAAAAGATTCGCAGGAAAAAAACACATTCATATTGTAAAGGGCGACAGTGCAAAGGTGTTACCAGAAATTACAAAACAACTTGACGCAGGTGCGGTGTTTTGGCTGGATGGCCATTACTCAGGCGGTGTTACCGGTAAAGGCGACCTTAACTGTCCTATTTATGGCGAAGTTGATGCGGCCTTTCAACTTAAAAAACTCAACCACGTTTTACTTATTGATGACGCAAGATGTTTTGATGGTACCAATGAATATCCAACCATTGAGGCGTTGACCGGTTATGTAAAAGCCAGCAATGAAAAATATAATGTTGTTGTAAAAGATGATATCATCCGGATTTCAACCTTTTAATAACGGTAATTTTTCTTTTCCTCAATTTCCTGTTTAATTCTTTTGTTAACGTCAATCTTCGCATTTTTAAAAACAAAAATAGTGGTGCCATATTCTCTTGCAAAAGAATTTGTTATAGAGCCCGCTGTAAAAGAACTATCAAAATAAGGGCTGGTTTCTTTTAGTTCATCGCCTTCGTTCTCAAAACTTTTAACCCTTATTAAATTAACATACTGCTTGCTAAGGTCAAACCAATTGACATAGTCCGCGTTGAAAGAAACGGCTTTGATATGCTTGTTTTTTGAATAATAATTGATAGCGCCTGCTTCACCGTAATTATCGCAAAGAACCAGTGTTTGATCCTGGTTTGGAAAGGTAGAATAAACAGCGTCAACTTTAAAGGCCAGTTCTTTCCAGCCAAGCATATCTGCAAAATCCTGCGGCAGTGCATGATCTTTACCATCCTCCCACCTAAGCAAACCAAACTTTTTATATGATTCCGGATTGTTTACAATGAAGCCGGGGCTTTTATTTGGAAAGGCAATTTTGTAAATTGGTATGAAAAGTAATAAGGGAATAATAATGGTTACCGGTTGTAAATATTTCCTCCAACCGGTTTTTAAAACATGGCCAAGATACACAGCACCGAACGAAATATAGATAGGATATAGCCCAATAGCATAATAACTTTTAGCTTTCAGATAAATAAACAACAGTAGTGTAAAACACAATGTAAAAAAGAAGAAATTATATTTTTTAAATGGTGGGTAAAATAGTAATGCAAACAGCGCCGCAACAATTACAAACAAGCCTCCCACAAAAAAAAGCAACTGCTCCATCAAAAAATCCCACCTGTTTACATTTACCAATTGGGTATCCGCTAGTTCTTTTAAATGATGAATTACAGGAAAGTTGTTGTTGTACTGCCATAAAAGATTTGGCGAAATAATCAACAGCGCTAATAAAATAGCACCATACAATTTCTTTTCGGTGAAAATGCTACGCCTCGTTAAAAGCAGTGCCGGTACAAGGCCCGCCAGCAAAAAGATAATATTATACTTATTTAGAAAACCAATGGCAAAGGCTGTAGCCGCAATGTAAAGCCATTTGGCATTTTCGGTATTGATGTATTTGATTACAATAAAATACAATGTTGTCCATGCAAGAACATCCATCGAGTTTGGCTGATACAGCATATTTAAGCGTAGAAGCGATGAGAACAATATACATGTAGCACCCAGTATTAGTGCAAATAAATTTCCCTTTAATTCGTCAATGGCCTTCCAAACTACTACCAATGTTAACGCACCAAACAGCGCCGGGAAAAATTTGATCCAAAAAACACCACCACCCAACATGAACACCAGGCTTGAGATCCATGACGTAAAAGGTGGAACCGAAAAATAACCCCATGCTAAATGGTGTGCCTGGTCAAGGTGCAAATATTCATCGCGGTGCAGTTCGTATTGTGTACCTAATAAAAAGTACTGCAATAAAAATTTTGCAATGATAAATCCAACTAGTACTAAAGTTTTTTTTGTCATTAAAGTGTTGGCTTTGGAAAATACAAATACGCTGCAACTGCTTATAATCCAGGTAACGTACAGTTAAATTTTTTCGCAGTTCCGGCTCATAGTTCGTTAACCAGCTATTCCGGATCTTTCCATTTTGCCCACACAGTATTGTCAATAACGTTCACCCTGTCGTAACATTCATCTTTTAAAACTTTCATCGTTAAGTTGTTGTCCTT
>JBGSIG010000725.1:0-3950 GCA_041742655.1 Ferruginibacter sp.
TACGCATCGGAGGTATTGCAGGCGTTTACAATTTTCACTGATTTTAAAGGGTGCAAATAAGAACTATCATTTTTTTTAAAAACTAGTTTAAGCGGTGGCAAATTACAATAGGAACGTCTGAAATGTCCGCGGACAACTAATGTGGCTGACTCAGTCACCGTGAGGGTATCAGAAAGCCTGGCAACAACACGGGCAGGAAAAACCTGGTCGAGCTTATTTTTCTTGCTGATAAGTTTTGTCCAATACGTTTCAATAGTGACGTCAACCGGGGCATTATCGACAAAAAATTGCTTATCGTCTAGCTTTTTTTTCTGGCCATGAGCCGTTGGTAATCCAACAAGTAAAAAAATAAATAACAGGGTTGCAAATGGTTTCATAATAAAAGGTTTTTGCAAACAGCATCTAACAACTGATATGCGATTAGGAAACATGAAGAAAAACTGAAAGTACACATTATTGTTGAAGCGAATATAAAAAATAGTTTCGACAGATTTTTCAAAAAATTAAATAAAAAACTGCAACGGCTTTACTTAAACCAATTCACTGTTACCAATCACTGTTACCTAAATAACGATAGCTATTTAAGAACAATTGTTACCTTGTAACTTCTTTCATACTTTGTAAACTTTGCCTGGTGAGATATCTTTTACTCCTATCCATTTTTTTATATCTTTTTTTGCCGGGACACAATAAATAAATAACTCCTATCAATTGCATATTCATAAAGTATCTCTTACAATACAGATAGACGGGGAAATGAATGATTTGGGATGGCAGGATAACGAAGCAGCCGATAGTTTTTTTATGGTTACACCGATGGACACGAGTAAGTCGACGGTAAAAACTACCGTGCGTATGGCCTACGAAGCGCAAAATATTTACATCATTGCGATATGTTATCTTTCGCAAACGGGGCCTTAGAGCGCCGCTTTTCGTACGCACCCGGCCCCTCGAGCTGAAATTTACTTATTGATGGAATAGGTAGCATTGAATTGCTATACTTTTGAATGGTTGTATTGATGATTGCTAATGATAGATTAATAGTTACTTTTTAGTATTTTGAAAATTAAAAGTTGCTTCGCTAGGCTCCTATAACATTTATTTCATTATTTTCATGTCACAGACTTATTGCTAATATTACTAAAAAAGGCAACTTTAAACGTTGAAAAAAACATACCTGCTGATTATTATTCCGGTGACAGTTTTTATTGTGTCTTTTTCTAAAAAAGAAAAAGCTGACCTGCTTGTTTACAATGCTACTATTTACACTGTTGATGCTCCTTTTTCTACAACAGAGGCAATGGCAATAAGTAAAGGAAAAATACTTGCTACCGGCACAAGGAAAGAGCTGGAGAAAGAATTTGATGTAAAGGAAAAACTGGATGCCAACGGCAAATTTATTTACCCGGGTTTTATTGATGCCCACGCCCATTTTTTGGGGTATGGATTAAGTTTACAACAGGTTAATTTAACCGGCACTAATAGTTGGAGCGAAGTGATTGAGAAAGTAAAAACATTTTCAGCGGAGAACAAAGAGGGATGGATCATAGGCCGTGGCTGGGATCAGAACGATTGGGCGGTTAAAGACTTTCCATCAAATGAACAATTGAACACTTTATTTG
Organism: Ferruginibacter sp.; assembly: GCA_041742655.1. Classification (GTDB taxonomy): domain Bacteria; phylum Bacteroidota; class Bacteroidia; order Chitinophagales; family Chitinophagaceae; genus Ferruginibacter. The sequence continues at coordinate 1,623 of JBGSIG010000725.1, forward strand.
CCAACAGGCCAGTTTTATTAGAAAGAGTAGATGGGCATGCGGCTATTGCAAATAAAAAAGCGCTAGACCTGGCCGGCATAAAGGCCGGAGACGCTATTTCAGGTGGTGAAATAGAAGTAAAAAATTCGGCACTTACCGGTATTCTGGTTGACAATGCTATTAGTTTAGTTTCCACAAAAATGCCAGGCATAACAGAAAATCAATTTACAAAAGCATTACAAACTGCGGAAAAAAATTGCTTCGCCGTTGGATTAACAACTATTGATGATTGCGGATTAAACTATACAGAAGTAGAAGGGATAAAAAAATTACAGGGAAATGGAAATTTAAAAATGCGCCTGTACGTGATGCTGAGTGATGATAAGATGAATTTTTATTACCTTGAAAAGAATGGCATAATAAAAACTGACAGGTTGAATGTAAGAAGTTTTAAAGTGTATGCTGATGGCGCATTGGGCTCAAGAGGTGCCTGCCTGCTAAAGCCCTACAGTGATAAACCTGGTAATAGTGGATTTCTGTTAAGTAACCCTGCACATTTTGATTCTGTTGCCAACCGCATTGTACAAAAAGGTTTTCAGATGTGTACGCATGCAATTGGTGATAGTGGTAACAGAACGATCTTGAAAATTTATGCAAAATATTTAAAAGGTAAAAATGAATTAAGGTGGCGTATTGAACATGCGCAGGTAATTAACCAAAACGACTTTAGCTTGTTTGGCGATAATTCAATTATCCCCTCGGTGCAGCCAACACACGCCACAAGCGATATGTACTGGGCTGGTGACAGGTTAGGCAATGAAAGAGTAAAGGGCGCTTATGCATACAAGCAATTATTGAATCAAAATGGGTGGATGCCGTTGGGGACAGATTTTCCTGTGGAAGACATATCGCCTTTTAAAACCTTTTATGCAGCGGTTGTAAGAAAGGATGCAAAGGGCTGGCCGGAAAATGGTTACCAAATAGAGAATGCATTATCAAGAGAAGAAGCTTTAAGGGGAATGACCATTTGGGCGGCCAAAGCTAATTTTGAAGAAAAAGAAAAAGGAAGTTTAGAGAAAGGAAAACTGGCAGACTTTGTAATACTGGATGCTGATATTATGAAAGAAGCACCGGAAAAATTATTACAAATTAAAGTGCTGAAAACTTTTTTGGGTGGTGAAGAAGTGTATGACAATAAATAGTATTTGTTCGCATTATTATCTTTTCCTGGTTTTATCAATAATTAACACAATGCTTTCCCCTTTGTCGTTTTATCATCCGCATAGTTCACAATAAAAAACAGAATGGCTGAATAATTTGTAGAAAGGTTTACTAAAAGGAAATATGCTCTTATTAAAGCTTAACATTCTGAACATTATTTATATTAATTTTACGTTATAATTTTACAAAAACAACCAACAATGTCAACAAAAAAAATAGCCGTTAAAAAAGAAGTATCAGAAAAGAATAAAATGTTGAAAACAATTACAGTTCAGTTGAGCACTGCATTATCAAACCTAAAAGATTCATTGGGTGAAAAGAAATTTGAAAAAAGAATTAAAAAAGCTGCCAAGGCGTTAACGGCAGGGATTAAAAAAGCCCACGTAAAAAAACCAGTTGCTACCGCTAAAAAAGCTCCTGTAAAAAAACCGGTTGCCGCTGCTAAAAAAACACCTGTAGCTGTTAAGAAAGCTGCAAAAACTGCCGCCAAGAAGTAGTTCTATTTCTATGAGAATTTGAACTCAATCTGCTCTGGGCTGATATTGATTTTCCACTTTTTGAAATTCCAATTTAACCACTGAACTTTCTCTATCCTGTTGCCAAGGTTGGGTTTACTCGTGCCCGGCCTTAATTTAACAAACAGGATTTAAAAAAAATTCCGATTTGGATTATATGAAGTAAAACTTTTGTAGTTTTCCATTCTGTAATATTTCATTTCTTTTAAGCCATTTATATAATTAAAAAAAAATTACATGGGCGATAGTTTGCAAATAAAAAAACAACCGAAACAATACGATGCTGTTATAGTAGGTTCGGGAGCAGGTGGTGGCATGGCCGCTTATGTGTTGGCAAATGCAGGTTTAAAAGTGTGCCTTTTAGAGGCTGGTGCTAATTACGATCCTGCCATTAATTCCTTACAGTTAAAAAACCCCTGGGAGTCGCCGCGCCGCGGTGCAAGTACCAAGTTCAGGCCATTTGGTGATTTTGATGGCTGTTACCATGGTTGGGATATTGAAGGCGAACCTTTCACCCATGCTCCAGGTGATAAATGGGAATGGTGGCGTGCCCGTATGGTTGGCGGAAGAACCAATCATTGGGGAAGAATTTCTTTGCGCTTTGGGCCCATTG
>JBGSIG010000726.1:0-2888 GCA_041742655.1 Ferruginibacter sp.
TGAAATTATTTTATACTTATACCATAAGTTTTATTGAATAAATTAAAAATACACCTGGTATTATATAACCCATTATGTTTAATTCATATTCTGCTGGGCATCAAATTCACCGTGTCACAAATTTTAAAGAACTTGTTTCCACACCTTTTCACGGAGCAATGAATGCGATTTGCTGGACCCGTACACTAACAGGTGATTTTGAAGAGATCGTTAACAAGGTAACACTAAACGAAAATATAGCGGCACTCGATGAAGCCGATCTTTGTAAACTTCAATTGAGTGAACAGGGAAAGGCTGCCCGTGAAATTCTTTTAAATGATATTGAGCTGTTGAAAGCTCATGGCGCATCGCCAACCCTTAACCTGATAAAATGCTATGACAGAGATGATGCCTACCCGCTTTTTTCAACAGATGTTTATTCTTTTCATGTAGATCGCTCGTGTGTACCAACAGATACATTTTTATGCACTTACTATGGCGAGCCGAGTGAAATATTGCCAAATGCCCAAGCCATAAAAAAAGTGCTTGTTCCCGAAATACGGGCGGAACTTAAAAAAATATATGCCGGATCTGATGAGGGTTTTGAATCATTTTTAAGTGAACATTTTTTCGATTTACATTACCAGGCTGACACTAATGCACATCCTGTAAACTTAGGCCTTGGTCAATTGTGGCGATTGGCGGTTGATCATCCTGGAAGTAAGGCCCTGCCTTGTGTTCATCGGGCACCAACTGAAAAAAATGGACAGACCCGGTTGTTGATGATCTGTTGAAAAGTCTTTGGTTAATAATTTACCCCGTTCAATCTTGCATACTTCAGCTCATTATCTTCCACCCAAAACTCCAGCTTTGGATGAAGAAAATCTTCTGTTTCATGAACCCATCGCCCGCCATTTAGAGGAGCTACCAGCGAGATAAAAAATGATTTTATATCGTTGGCTCTTTCATCTATGGCTTTCTTTTTCAACTGAAGCTGTTCTATTTTTTCAGTGATATTTCGGATGGCCAAGACTTCTGAATCAGAATAAACTTTCTCTGAATTTTTTAATACAAGGTGATGGTATTGAGCATTGACATTTTTGATTTCTTTGTCTATTGCCCGGATTTGCTGATCCTGTTCGAACAGTTCCGTAACCATTTGTTTGAGATGATTCATAATATTGTAACGTTCCGAATATGGTTTGTGGTATGTAGAAAAAAAATTAATGCCAAAGGAAAACTTATGTTATGCTAAAAGAGAAGTTGATTGTGTAAAACTCTTCCCAGAAATGTCACCTCCCTAGCCATGCAACCCTTCTTTAAGCAGCATTGTTCTCCCATTATTGCAATCCATACCGCCTTCTTTGTTCTGCTGACAAAAGCTCTACCTTCCCGCTTTTCATAAATTTATCCAACGGCTCCGGCGTGTTCCATATCCTGGCGGTGCCATCGATTGATCCTGTCAGTATCATTTTTCCATCGCTTGAAAAATCTACCGAATAAATTTGATCTGCATGTCCCCTGAACGCCTGGAGCTGATCACCTTTTAAATTAAATAATCTTGCAACAGCATCTTTTGATCCGGTAAGTATCGTACTTCCATTGGGAGAGAATTTTATAGCGGTAATCGCCTGTTCCTGCGGGTTAAATTCTTTGATCAAATTTCCTTTAAGGCTCCACAACATTATTGTATAATCAGCAGTGGCGGCTACGAAAGATTTACCATCAGGAGAAAATGCGAGGTCGGTAACATTACCAAAGCCACCAAAATATTCCTGTAACATTTTGCCACTGAGGTTCCACAGCCTTGCTACTTCGCCAAACCGGCTGGTGGAAGTAAGCATGAATTGCCCATCGGGAGAAAAAACAGCGCAGCGAACTGCAGGCTCATGCGTCAATATTTGCAGGAGTTTTCCATTGCTATCCCATAATCTTGCTGTGTTGTCTTCTGAAGCGGTAAGCAGATATTTACCGTTTGGCGAAATAGCTACTGCATTGATATAATTGGTATGGCCTTTTAATTTACAAACCAGGTTTCCTTTTATATCCCACAATATCGCAGTAGAATCAAAGGATCCAGAAAGAATAAATTTTCCATCCGGCGAAAACGCCACTGAACTGATAGCTTTTGAATGGCCCCTGTATTCCTGCATCAATCGTCCGTTTAGATTCCAGCGCCTGACTATTTTATCGGATGAGCCGGTTACGACGGAGCCATTACCAGGAGCAAAAGCTACAGCAGTTACCGGGGCGGTGGGCCTGATTTCCCGGAAGCCGTTTTTAATTTCCCATAAGCGTATGGTGTGATCAACATCGGTTGCATACATAGAATTTGATTCGCCGCCAGCCGTAACAACCCATTTGCCATCTTTTGAAAAAACGGCGTTCAACCAGGTAGGATTGCCTTTAAACAATTCTACCTGGTTACCGCTCTTGTCCCACAATGCGGCGGTTTTATCCCACGAACCTGTTAATATAAAGTTTCCGTCGGCAGAAAACTCAACCGAAATCACCGCATCTGTATGCCCCCTGAATTCCTGCACGAGGGTGCCATCAATGCTCCACAACCGGGCTATTTTATCCAACGAACCTGTAAGCACATATTTACTGTCGGGGGAAAAAGCTGCTGTATAAATAATGGAGTTATTCTTAAATACCTGGATCAATTTTCCGTTCCGTTGCCACAGGCGGGCAGTTCCATCATAGGATGCCGTGAGTAGGGATTGGCCATCAGGTGCAAAGCTTACTGAAGTTACCTGGTCACTATGCCCTTTCAATTGCTGTATTAATTTTCCATCAATGCCCCACAACCGGGCAGTACTGTCAAAATAACCGGCAACCATAGATTTTCCATCCGGAGAAAATGCAACAGATAAAACATAAGATTCTGTTTTAAATTCTTTCACAAT
>JBGSIG010000727.1:0-2713 GCA_041742655.1 Ferruginibacter sp.
TTCTTATTTTCCGTTATTTTTAATTCAGTAGCCGCCCAGGTTTTTCCGGTAAAAAATTATCCGCAGGATTATTTTATTTGGCCCGTTATTGCAAAACATGCGCTGGCAGCCAATTTTGGCGAACTAAGGCCCAATCACTACCACATGGGGCTGGATTGTAAAACCGACCAACGGCAAAATGTGCAAGTGTTAGCAGCAGCCGACGGTTATGTTGCTAAAGTAAAAATAGAACCTTACGGGTTTGGACGTTGTATTTATATTAATCACCTAAATGGCCTCACTACAGTATATGCGCATCTAAATGATTTTAACCCGGCGCTGGAAAAATACATCACGGATCAACAATACAAACTACAGAGCTGGAAGATATTTATTGACATTCCTACTAATTTATTCCCGGTAAAAAAAGGGCAGTTTATTGCTTTTAGTGGAAATACAGGTGGTTCCCAGGGGCCACATACCCATTTTGAAATAAGGGATACAAAGAACGATAAAGTATTAAATCCCTTATTATTCGACTTTGGCCTGCAGGATAATATCCCCCCGGATATTTTGCGTTTAGCCGTGTACGATAGAACCATCAGTACTTATGAACAAAGCCCAAGATTATACCTGCTAAAAAAAGTGAATGGCGCATATACTACTATCCCAGAAACAATCATAGCTAATTCAGACAAAGTAAGTTTTGCCATTACTTCTTTCGACAGGTACACAGGCTCTACCAATAAAAATGGAATTTACCAGGCTATATTATTTGACAATGAAAATACGGTAGTTGGTTTTCAGTTAGACAGTATTAGTTATGATGAAACAAGGTATTTGAATGCTCATGTAGATTATAAATTACATAGTGCAGGCGGGCCTTATGTGCAACATTTAAGCAGGCTGCCTGGATATCCGCAGGGAGTATATAAAGACGTGACCGGCGATGGTGTGATCAGCCTTGAGAGCGACGAAGCGCATCAAATAAAGATTGAAGTGAAGGATGCTAACGGCAATGCATCTCTGCTCAAATTTAGCGTACGAAGAGGCAATGTGAAACCGTCGTCTTTTAAACATCCCATCAACTTTTATGATCCTTATGAATTTACACCAGGGTCTGTAAGTGTATTTGAAAATGATAAAATAAGTTTATACATGCCCGAAATAAGTTTATACGATTCCATCAGGTTTAAGTATAAAGAAATCATTCCTGCAACCGGCTATCCTATTTACCAGGTACACAACACTTCTGTTCCTGTGCAAACAAAGTTTGTGTTAAAAATAAAAAGTACGGCTACCGCGTTTCCGGATAAAATGGTAATGCATCGCTTTGCTGGCAGTAAAAATGATTATGTTAAGGCTATTAATGAAAATGATTGGTACAAAGCTAGTTTCAGGGAATTTGGTAATTTTCAATTGATGGTAGATACAACGCCTCCGACTATAAAACCCATCGGCTTCAGGGAGGGCATGCATGTTGGCAAACTAAGGCAGCTTGCATTTGTTGTTAGTGATAACACGGAAGAAATAGCCGATTTTACCGCTACGCTGGATGGCAACTGGCTACGTTTCAGTAATGATAAGGGCAAAATATTTATTTACGAGTTTGATGCGCATTGCCCTCCCGGTAATCATGAATTAAAAATAAAAGCAACTGACTGTGTGGGAAATGTAACAGAGAAAATCTATCATTTTATAAAGTGAGCGGCAGAAATTTAAACAAATTAAAAATGGCAATACCCGCAGAAGGAAAAAAAGCACCTTCATTTATAGGCATCGATCAAAACGGCAAAAAAATTTCGCTTGATACATTTAAAGGTAAAAAAATAGTGCTGTATTTTTATCCGCAAGATGATACACCAACCTGTACGGACCAGGCTTGCAACCTTCGTGATAATTTTAGCGCTTTAAAAAAAGAAGGAATCGTGGTGCTGGGTGTAAGCCCGGATGAGATAGCAAAACATAAAAAATTTGAAACAAAATTCGATCTCCCTTTTACATTACTGGCCGACCCGGAGCACAAATTAATTAATAAATATGGCGTGTGGGGCCCGAAACAACTATTTGGAAACAAGTATATGGGCCTGCTTCGTACTACTTTTTTAATTGATGAAAAGGGCGTTATTAAAAAAGTTTTTTTGAAGCCTAAATCAAAACAACACACCGAAGAAATTTTAAAAGCCTGGAAAGAAATTGGATAGCGAAAAGCTTATCATAAAAGAAAATTCATGGCTTGCTGCAATAGCTGCTAAAAAACTAAGTGAAAAATCAGTTGCCTTAGTGTTGGGCAACACCATACACCTGTACAACACCAGCAAAGAAAATTTTTTGAAGAATGAAAAATGGGTAAAGCATGAATTTTGCCATATTCAACAATTCAGGCAACATGGGTATGTTGGGTTTATTGTAAAGTATTTGTGGGAAAGTATACGAAAAGGATACTACAATAATAAATTTGAAGTAGCGGCAAGGGCAGCCGGTGAACTATAATACCCATTCTACTTCTCCAAAATCAAATAGCCGTTCAATAACATCTTCAGTTATTAATTGCCCTTGGTGAGTTACACCTTTTATTAAAGTATCAAAAATAAAATTATCTTTTTTTAAACTTGCCTGCCTGTTTAAACAGAATAACAGCCCATTGTACTCATTCAACAATTCAGTAAATTTTCCTCTTTCCAGTTCATCGAACCGCTTTAGAACCGATTGATGCAAGGCTTTGGCTAAAGCG
>JBGSIG010000728.1:0-3333 GCA_041742655.1 Ferruginibacter sp.
CTAAAAAGTGAAAATTTTGCCGGTAATCCGGTAAGGCGGTTTTAAAATAAGATGTAAGAATTTTGCCGTTTAGGCGTTTTAAGAAAATGAAGGATGTAGGTTGGGTAAAAATGCCGATAAGGAGTAAAGACTTTAATCGAACATAAGTTTATTAAATCCTGAATTTATAATAACAAAAAAAGTAAAACGTCTTACCTCCTTCCCGGCAAAGAAAAAAAAGTTGTAACGTCTAATCGGCATAATAAAACGGCAAAAAAAGCCAACATTAAAATCCTTACAATGCAGCATATGAATAAAATAGTACAAAAGCATCCCCTTGCTATCCGTTGGTTTCATTGGATAAATTTTCCTGTTCTTGCTATTATGATCTGGAGCGGCCTGCTGATTTATTGGGCAAATGATGTATACCGTTTGGGTTGGGGCAATACAACCGTGCTTAAATTTTTTCCAGACTCATTTAATAAAGCGCTGCACATTCCTTTTCGGTTGGCCGAGGGCATGAGTTTTCATTTTGTGTTTATGTGGTTGTTTGCCATTAATGGGTTGCTGTATGTTTGTTATCTATTTTTTTCCGGTGAGTGGAAACTTATTTTCCCCAATAAAAAATCAATAAAAGAAAGTTGGCTTGTCATCCTGCACGATTTGCACATAAGGAAGGGACTGCCTCCACAGAAAAAATACAATGCCGCTCAACGCATGGCTTATACCGGTGTAATAGTGATGGGGATTTGCTCGCTGCTTACAGGAATTGCTATTTATAAACCAGTACAATTTAAAACTATTTGCGCTATGCTCGGCGGTTATGAGTGGGCAAGGATAGAGCATTTTACGCTAACTATTTTATTTACACTTTTTTTTGTGGTTCATATTGTTCAGGTGCTTTTGGCAGGGTGGAACAATTTCAGAGGAATGGTTGCGGGGTTTGAAGTAGTGGCCGACATACCGGCACCAATAACTGAAAAAGAAATAATTAAAGATCCACCAGTTACAAATAATACACCAGAAAATATTTAATTATGTTAGACAAAAATGAAAAAATAGCTTCTTCAAAAGAAATACGCAACAAAACAATCTGCTCTTTTGCTATTTTCTTTTTATTGATAGTAGCAGCAGTTTTTGGATGGAAGTGGTTAAATCATCAGCCAAAAGATAATGGAGCTTTAAAACCGTTAAGGTCTGTTTTAAATGGAAACGAAAACCTGTTCAGCAACTATATTTACAGTGCCAATAATATCAGTAAAGCGTACTCTCCGGAAGATGCAGCGCCGAGGGTAAGAGTGAATGGCGATGTTGGATTGAAGGATGGTCTTGATTCCGCAACATGGAAATTACAGGTAGTGCGAATGCCAGGTGATTCATTGTTTTTGTCGCTGGATGACATAAAAGCGTTACCCAAAACTGAAGTTGTTTTTGATTTCAAATGTATTGAGGGCTGGAGCCAGATAACCCATTGGGGCGGTGTAAAGTTTAGTGATTTTGTAAAAAAATACAATCTTAGTGAAGAAGCTGCAATGAAGTATGTTGGCTTAAATACACCCGATAAAAAATATTACATAGGTATCGATACCCGCAGCATTATGCAGCCGCAAACAATCCTTTGTTACGAAATGAACGGCAGGCCTTTGCCTGTGAACCAGGGCTACCCACTGCGATTAATCATTCCTGTTAAGTATGGCATTAAACACCTGAAACGCATTGGTACCATATTCTTCAGCAACAGCAAGCCCAGAGATTACTGGTACGAACGGGGGTACGATTATTACTCGGGGTTATAAATTTTATTTTTCCGAAAAATTGTTTGTATTTTAAAACGGCTGTTTGATTTACATTTGTAACAAAGCGTTGTTTACAAATGTCTAATTCCGCAACTGAATTATCAATAGAAAAAATAAAATTTGAAGCCTTATTTGAATCGGCTTCTTTGGGTATAATAGTAGTTAATCAAAAAGGCGAAATTGTACTGGCCAATGCTTTCCTGCTTTCCCAGTTTGGATACAACGATTCTTCTGAGATTATCGGTAGTAAAATGGAGGTGCTGATTCCAAATCGGTTTCGGAAAACCCATGTCCGGGATAGAAATGAATATATAGAAAAGCCCGAAAGAAGGCCAATGGGTTTGGGCATGGATTTGCATGCTTTAAGAAAAGATGGCTCAGAATTTCCGGTTGAGATAAGTTTAAATAATTACGAAGCGGGTGGAAAATCTTTTGTATTTGCATTTGTAAACGACATCTCCAAACGAAAGCAGATAGAGAATGAAACAGTACAGCGAAAAGAAGAGCTTGCACTTATTAATAAACAGATAGAGCAATTCAATATTGAGCTGGAGCAACAGGTGGCATTGCGAACAGGCCAACTTCAGGAAACATTGTCAAAACTGGAAAAATCAAAAGAAGAATTATTGCGGGCACTCAGCAAAGAAAAAGAACTGGGAGATCTTAAAAGCAGGTTTGTTTCAATGGCGTCGCACGAGTTTCGTACACCATTAAGTACCATTCTTTCTTCAGCATCATTGGTTTCAAAATACGTAAAAGAAGAGGAGCAGGATAAAAGAGATAAACATATCAATCGCATCAAATCTTCAGTAAATAATCTCACCGATATCTTAAATGACTTTCTTTCAATTGGTAAAATTGAAGATGGAAAACTGGAGGCACATTTTTCTCTCTTTAATATCAAAGAATTAATTTCGGGTGTTTGTAATGAAATAGCGGGGATTGTAAAACCGGGACAGCAAATTTCCTATCATCACACCGGCGGCGAAATGGTGGAATTGGATGCTTCATTGATGCGAAATGTGATGAATAATTTACTTTCAAACGCTATTAAATTTTCGCCTGAAAATGGAAAAATCAGCGTAAACAGTGAACTGAGTAATGCACGGATTACTATCTCGGTTACCGACAGCGGAATTGGGATTTCTGTAGAAGATACAGCTCATTTATTTGAAAGATTTTTTAGAGGTGCCAACGCCACCAACATACAAGGCACCGGGCTTGGGTTGCACATTGTTGAGAAATACATTGAATTGATGGACGGTACCATTGATTGTAAAAGCGGTTTGGAGAAAGGCACTTCTTTTACTATTACCTTTAATGGCAATACAGCAAATATGCTATAGCTGCTGCTTAAATTTATTAATATTATTTTTTATGCGCCATATATTATTAATTGAAGATAATGATGATATAAGAGAGAATACCGCGGAAATTCTTGAATTGGCCAATTATAGAGTTGAAACGGCTGCTAATGGTAAACTGGGTGTTGAGAAGGCTTTAAAATGTACGCCAGACCTTATTATTTGTGATATAATGATGCCTGTACTGGATGGGC
>JBGSIG010000729.1:0-1678 GCA_041742655.1 Ferruginibacter sp.
GAAATAAGTTACCGGATCCAGCCATACTCTTTTTTATTCTGATGATTACAGTTTGGGTGCTTTCTGCACTTTTTTCTACAATTCAATTTTCTGAAATTGATCCACGTTCAGGCAGCCCGATAGAAATAAAAAACCTTTTGACTGGTGCATCTTTGGCAGCTTTTTTGTCTGGAATGGTTACTACTTTTACAGGGTTTGCACCATTGGGTATTGTACTTGTTGCCATGCTTGGTGTAGGTGTAGCAGAACACGCAGGATTTATTAATGCCGGAATCAAGGCATTGTTGAGCGTTACTCCCAAAATGTTACTAACCCCTATGCTTATTTTGGTTGCGATTGTTTCGCATACAGCAACAGATGCCGGTTATGTATTGGTGATTCCTTTAGGTGGAGTCATTTTTTACGCAGCAGGAAGACATCCTATTGCAGGTATAGCTGCTGCTTTTGCAGGTGTATCAGGGGGTTTTAGTGCAAATTTTATTCCTTCAGGAATTGACCCTCTTTTACAGGGTTTCACACAATCTGCAGCACAGATTATTGATCCTGCGATCCAGTTGAATCCTTTGAACAACTGGTTTTTTACTTCGGCATCTTCACTGGTTATAATCTTATTAGGTTGGTTCCTTACCGATAAAGTGGTGGAGCCGAGATTGAAGTCTACACCTCTTGATGCAGATATGGAGGTGCAGGCATCTATGGATGGACTTTCCAGCAAAGAGAAAAAATCATTTCTGGTAGCATTGGGAGTAATGGCAATATCGCTTTGCCTCTTGTTTTTCTGGGCTGCGCCTGCCGATTCTGCGCTAAGATCGGAAAAAGGTGAGTTGACTGCTTTATCTGCACCCATCATGAAATCAATTGTTCCTTTGATTTTTATTATATTTTTAATTCCTGGAGTAGTTTTCGGAATGTACTCAGGGACATTCAAAAAAACAAAAGATATCATAGATAGTATGACCAAATCTATGAGCGGGATGAGCTATTATATTGTGATGGCATTTTTCTGTGCACTCTTTATTGACGCATTCAGCAAATCAAATATTGGAGCGTTACTCGCTTTGAAAGGAGCTGATATTCTTAAAACACTGGCGTTGCCGGGGCAGGTTACAATTGCCGGAATAGTGTTATTAACAGCTTTTGTCAATTTGTTTGTGGGATCTGCATCAGCCAAGTGGGCTCTCATTTCACCCATCATGGTACCTATGCTGATGCAACTTGGTATTTCTCCTGATCTGACACAAGCAGCCTATAGAGTGGGGGATTCTGTATCCAATATTGTCACTCCTTTGATGCCTTATTTTCCTTTAGTAGTTGTTTTTTGCCATAAGTATGTCAAAAGCACAGGTATCGGAACTTTGGTATCTATCATGCTTCCTTATTCAATTGTATTCATGATTGCATGGACCATTTTCCTTTTGTTGTATTGGGCTACAGGCATTCCACTTGGAATTCAGGCGAATTACGATTATATACCAGGATAGGTTGGTTCATCTACAATACAATTTTCATTTATCCAATAATTTTAACGAGGTATATTAAACCCTGAGTTAAAATGTATTGTCTTTTATTTGTTCTGAAATATTTCTTAGAATACCTTATTTAATATTTGCACAAAGGATCAATTGACAAGTTGTCTCTAAATTTGTTTTTTCATTTTCATTTCATGATTTTTTAAAGA
>JBGSIG010000730.1:0-3485 GCA_041742655.1 Ferruginibacter sp.
TGCTACAGGTTTGATGCTCAAATCAAATCAATACATCTTAAAAGAGTCGGTACCTTTTACCATGGAGGCAGACAGCTTAAACTGTATTGTGCTGGGCGAAGATGTAACGCCCGACAAACCCGAGTGGAATATTTTTGCAAAGGAAGTACGCAAAGAAATGACTTTAAAAGCAGGTCAAAGATGTACGGGTGTTCGTCGCATATTTGTCCCTGAAAATAAAATGGAGGATATGAGTAAAGCGATTGCGTTCTCCTTGTCGCAGACCGTCATCGGCAATCCTTTAAATGAAAAAGTAAGGATGGGTTCATTGGCCGGGCAAACCCAACGCAACGAGGTTAGGGAACAAGTTCAAAAGTTGTTAGCTTCTTCACAAATAATTTACGGCTCATTAGATAGTGTACAGTTAATAGATGCAGATGCGGTTCATGGAGCTTTTCTTTCTCCACTATTATTGATGAATGAAAATCCTTTTGCCTCTCCGGAAGTTCATAGTGTTGAAGCTTTTGGGCCGGTAAGTACTATTATGCCCTATAGCAATTTAGATGAAGCGATTGAACTAAGCAAAATGGGAAAAGGCAGCTTATGCTCTTCCATTGTAACAGGGGATAATGCAATTGCAAAAAAATATGTCGTCAATGCAGCGACGCATCATGGCCGTATTTTGATACTAAATACAGAATGTGCCAAAGAAAGTACCGGCCACGGCTCTCCATTACCATTATTAGTGCATGGCGGACCGGGACGGGCTGGTGGCGGAGAAGAAATGGGCGGCCTGCGAGGGATAAAGCACTACCTGCAACGCACAGCCATACAAGGCTCGCCATCTACCATTACAGCCATTACAAATGTTTATCAACCACATGCAAAAGGGATAGACCCAGGGCAACATCCATTTACAAAATACTTTGAAGAATTGCAAATTGGTGATCAGATCATCACAGATGCCAGAACTATTACCGGGAAAGACATTGATGCATTTGCTGAATTGAGCGGGGACCATTTTTACGCTCATATTGACACCACCGATTTTACCGGAACTATGTTTGAACAACAGGTGGCACACGGCTATTTTATTATGAGTATTGCTGCGGGTTTATTTGTAGATGGCTATCAAAAAAACCCCGTGTTGTTAAATTATGGCATCGATGAATTACGTTTTACAAAACCCGTTTATCCGGGTAATGAAATACACATACGCTTTACCTGCAAAGAAAAATTACCTAACGATAAAAGGATTGTAGAGAAACCTGAAGATAAAAAAAGAGGTGACGATATTGATAAGGGAATTGTGAAATGGTATGTGGAAATGATAGATGAAACAAACGAAATTGTGGGTGTGGCAACTATACTGACCATGGTGGCGAAAAAATTGCTTTAACGGTTAAAAAAACACTATAATTCCGTACACTTTTTTACCGGGATGCCGTACAAAAGCCACCAGTAAAAGCGGTTAATTTTGTATATTTGGGCATGGAAAATTCTCTCGAACTAAAAGCGCTAATCCGGAAAAATGCACACTTATTCTGGTATTCGAAAGACAGTGAAAAGGAGAATCTGCCCTTGCCTGTAGTGGTAGAATTTTTTTTGAATTATGCAGATCAGGAAGATGTAAAAAGCTTGTTTGATATTGTAAGTATTGAAAAAGTAGCCGAAGTTTTTTTTCAACAAATAAACGCTTGGGGACATAGAAGTAATTATTTACCAATGGTACAAAATTATTTTACACTCTACTTTAAAAAACATGTACCTCAATATTCTTGATAACAACCAGAAAGACCTCCTTCCGCTTCTCGTTGGCTTTAAAAAAGACTTTTATATGGTTGGCAGAACAGCTATAGCGCTGTACATCGGACATAGAAGGTCTATTGATTTTGATTTATTTAAGACAGGGATAATTAAACCAAAAAATATTGTAAAAAAGTTTGAAGAAAAAAAAGAAAAAATTGCAGTTACATTAAATATTGAAGGACAACTGAATTTGATATGCAGGGAAGTGAAGTTTACTTTTTTTGATTATGAATTTGAAATACCACACGAAATAACAATTGATAAGTACATTACTATACCAACATTGTTGGATCTCGCCGCTATGAAAGCGTATGCTTTGGGGCGGCGGAGCAAGTGGAAAGATTATGCAGATCTTTATTTTATTTTGAAAGAGCACTACTCTATTGCAACTATTTCAGGAAGGGCAAAAGAACTTTTTAACGACTTGTTTAGTGAGAAATTATTCAGAGGTCAGCTCAATTATTTTGTTGGGATTAATTACGAAGAACAGGTAGAGTATATGCCTGGATTTGAAGTACCCGATGAGGAAATTAAAGCTTTTTTAATTGATGCAGCATTAACAGGATTTTAATCTTTCTTTTTTTGATACCAATTGTTTCAGTATAAAAATTATCTTGCAACATTGTATTTCGGAACTAAACAAAAACAGTTGTGTAAATTTTAAAAAACATTTATGGACGAAGCGTATGTAAAATCAGAAACCCACAAAGGTATTACCACTATTGAATTTTTTCATCCAAAAAGCAATTGCCTGCCTGGCACGCTTTTAGAAGAACTCGAAAAAAAAATTTATCGGTTGGGTAACGATGAAGGAACAAGAGTAATAATTTTAAGAAGTGCAGGCGAAGGCTCCTTTTGTGGAGGTGCAAGTTTTGATGAATTGGCAACCATAAAAAAGGAATCTGAAGGGGTTGCATTTTTTAGCCGTTTTGCCAACCTGATAAATACAATGCGCAAATGTCCAAAACTAATTATTGGCAGAATACAGGGGAAAAGTGTTGGCGGCGGCGTAGGGCTGATTGCAGCAACTGATTATGCCATCGCTTTGCAAACTGCAGAAGTAAAATTAAGCGAACTCTCAATAGCTATTGGCCCTTTCGTTATTGGACCTGTGATGGAACGAAAAATTGGTGTAGCAGCATTTAGTGCACTTACAATTGATTCCACTATGTGGCGTAACAGCGAATGGGGTAAAAAGAAAAGCTTATTTGCAGAGGTACATGAAACAGTAGAGAATATGGATGAATCAATTTTTCGGTTGGCAAATCATTTATCGCAAAGCAATCCGGCGGCAATGTCAGCAATTAAAAATATGTTATGGCAGGGAACAGAACATTGGGATGAACTTTTGAAAAAACAGGCAGTAATTAGTGGCAATTTGGTTTTAAGCGAGTTTACAAAAAATGCTATTGAAAAAATTAAGGCAAAAGCTTTAAAAAATCCGAAAATTTTATAGAGCTGCTTGTAGGCCATCGGGAGGTTTACCTAAGAAAGCAGCAAATGAATCCATGGGGCTGATTGCTGAAAAATGGAAACCCGATCAAACAATTGCTGCATTTATTTTATAGCATGGCTATCTGTAAAAGAAAACGGAAGGGTTGATTGACCTTCCGTTTTTTTCTTATTAAAGATTAAGAAACTGATACAACGGATCAATTTCCGAGTTTGCCCTCATTTCAAAAACAGGATTTATTAAA
>JBGSIG010000731.1:0-5888 GCA_041742655.1 Ferruginibacter sp.
TACGGGACTAGAACCCGTGATTCCTCCGTGAAAGGGAGGCGTCTTAACCTCTTGACCAACGCGGCTTATTGTTAAAGGACGGCAAAGATAACGAGTGGCAGTTTTTTTGCCAAATAATTTTAAATAATAAGTACAATTAAATTTTAAGGGTCTGATGGTCGATAAAAAAAGCACAATTTGATAGCTTCATAAAGCCCCGCAATATTGCACTATTGACCTACCGATAGCTATCGGGACACTTTCATTTCAAAAGATCCGGCCTTCTTTCTTCCGTGCGTTTAATGGCCTGAGCGTGCCGCCATTCCTCAATTTTGGCATGATTGCCACTTAATAAAATATCGGGTACTTTCCATGTTCTAAACTCCACCGGGCGGGTATACACTGGCGGGGCCAGCAAATTGTCCTGGAAACTATCGGTTAGGGCAGAGGTTTCATCATTGAGTACACCGGGAAGCAGCCTGCCCACAGCATCTACTATTACGGCTGCGGCAAGTTCTCCGCCACTTAATACATAATCGCCTATGGAAATTTCACGGGTAATAAAGTGGTCCCTGAACCGCTGATCAACACCCTTGTAATGACCACAAATTAACAACAGGTTCTTTTTTAAAGATAGTCGGTTGGCGGTTTGCTGATTAAAAGTTTCACCATCTGGCGTTAAAAAAATAACGTCATCATAAGTAGTTTCCTTTTGTAAACTTTCAATTGCAATCACTAGTGGTTCTATCATCATTACCATACCGGCGCCTCCACCAAAGGCATAATCATCTACCTGCGCCCTTGGATAAGTGGTATGGTCACGCAGGTTGATGCAGTTTACTTCCAGCAATCCTTTATCTCTCGCCCGTTTCATAATAGAATGTGCAAATGGGCTTTCCAGTAAACCTGGTACTACAGATATAATGTCAATCTTCATGGTGTAAACTTATGTGGGTAAAAAATAACCCTTTTATACTGCTGGTCAAAATGAAAATATCTTTCTTAATATTGAATATGTAATTCGTGTAATTCGAAAAATTAGTGTTATAAAAAAATCAAAAATCCATAAAGCCATCAATTTCCCGCTTGTCTTTTTTCGTCGGCCGACCTTGTTTGCTCATGCGTTTACCGGTGTTAAAAACCGCTGCCTGAAATTTTATTTTGTCAAGTTCTTCGGCGGGTGTAATGTCTGTGTAGTAAACAATGGCCTCGGAGTATTGCACCCGGTGATCTAACAATCCGGTTACTTTTATCACCCATTTTTTTGCTTCTGTTTTTACTTCATATTCATCACCAACGTTTACTGTTTTAGAAGCTTTTATATTTTCTCCATTTAATTTTACCTTGCTTTTGTCGCAGGCATCTGCTGCCTGGCTGCGTGTTTTAAAAAGCCGTATGGCCCACAGGTATTTATCTATGCGGAGCTTTTCTTTTTCCATCTGATAAAATTAAGTAGTTTCCTTCATCCCTTCAAGCTTTGGAACGCCGATGGGTTAAAAATCCTTTAACGCAAAAACCCGGTCGGACGGAGACCGTCAGACCGGGTTTGCTCAACAAAAAATTAGATCAGGATATACTAAAAAAGCAATCTCAAACCTAAGTTCATTCTATATGTATTAAATGAAGTTACATTGGCCACAAATGACTGTGTTGGCAATTGGCCATTTATCAAATTCATCCTGTAAGTAGCCGCTGTAGTTGCAGTTGGTGCACTTGCTACTGCTAAAATAGCTCCATTGTTGTAAACTGTTCTTTTTGAAACACCCCAATCATTGTTAAGCATGTTGGTGAAATTTTCAATATCAAAACTAATTTGCAAACCGTAATTTTTATGGGCTGTAAGTGGTACAATATCCTGCAGAACCCTAAGGTCAAGATTACTGAACCATGGCATTTTACCGCCATTTCTTTCTGTTACCTGGCCCTGCCTTTTTGATAAATATTTATCCTGAGCTACATAAGCAAAAAAGGCATCGCTTTGTTGCTGCGGGGTAAAGGCACCATTTTGAACAAAAGTAATCTCCGATGCATTGACAGGTACATAAATCAAATCGCTAGATATCCCGTCCTGGTTGTAATCATTAGAGTACCTGTAACCAAACCTGGCCTGTTCGTATCCTGTATAAATTAAACTAAAGCTTGTGGTAAAATATTTTGCCCAGCTAAATTTGTAGGTTGCAAAAGCTACTACGCGGTTAGCCGCTCCATAATCACTGTAGGAAAGGTCAAGATTATTGTTACCCCTATAGCTTGGTACATTGCTCCATGCACTTGCAGCCTGCGAACCGGGGTTGCCACTTAAATCAAATGATTGTGTGTTGGTATAAGCTATACTGGCATTCCAATGATTGCTGAACCTTTTTGCAAGTTGAATGGTAACAACTGTTCCGCTACCTGAATTGGTGTTGGTTAAAACCATCGCTTCAGAAATAGTTGGGTTTAGTCTTCTTAAAGCATTTGAGTTAGCAAATAACGGACGGCCGCCCGGACCGGCTGTTTCGCCAATGGGCTGCGCCTGGTTTGCATTGTACTGCAAAATGGCGTTGATGTCTTTATTGTAAATTGCCTCAAGTGTTAAGGTCCAGTCATTGCCCAGCTTTTGATCAACTGCTGCACTTACTTTAAACAACTGCGGCATTTTAAACTCTTTATCAACTACAGCAATAGAACCCGGAGGCACAGTTCCTGGTTTTGATGGAAAACTTCCTACGTATTTGTTGGGGTCTGCATCAAAAATATAATTCTGCAAGTCTGTAGCATTTGTTACCTCAACTGTATTTTGAATTACTCCACTATTGCTTGGTTGATTGGTGAACCATACAAAGGGAAACCTTCCGGTAAAAACGCCTAGTCCGCCGCGTATAACAGTGTTTCTGTCGCCGGAAACATTCCAGTTAAAGCCTGCCCTCGGGCTAAAATACGCTCTTTCTTTTGGCCACTGGCCCACATCAAGTTTTAAGGCATTGCCATCAAGGTCATTAAACGTTAAGTCGCTAATTGATGGATTGCTGGTTAATTCATTCTGGAATGTTGGTACATCTACACGTAACCCTGCAGTTATTACCAGGTTTGGATTTAGCCTTATTTCATCTTGCAAAAAAACACTGTACTGCCCGAAATCAAGCTCTACAAAAGGCTTTTGGCCAGCGTAAGGATAGGTTAAAGCATATGCAGAAGGTGCCTGGTTATTTAAAAACTGGGACAAAGAATCGTACCGGTAGTAGCTGGTGCCATACCTTAAAAACTGGTTATTTACATAAATTTTTTGGTAGCCTAGCCCTGCCGAAATTGTATGCTTACCAGTTGTGTAAGTAATGTTATCATTAATGGTGGTGGTATTATTTTGTACATTGTTGCCATAAGAAAACAATTCATAGCCGGCGCTTATATATGAATTTCCTTCTTTCTTAATATCTATAAAAGGAAAAATGGAAGAAGTAGAGCTTCTTTTTGGATCATTAGCATTGGTGTACGTAGCAATTAACTGGTTAGAAAACTTGCTGGTAAAATTACTTTTTAACTCAAATGCGTAAGTGCTTAACACGTTTGTATTGGCATAGTTTGAATTGGCATAACTCATACTTTGATCACTCCAACGATTAGCAGCAGAACGCGGGTTTGGCGCACTTGTACCATTCAACAACTGGTCATCATCCGTTTTAGAGTAATTATATTTAAACGATGCGGAATGTTTTGAACTGATGTTCCAGTCTATACGACCCAAAAACTTTTTGTTGGCCGTAACAAAATTTCCTAAATTTTCGTATGGTCCTGTTTCGTAGCCGTAGTTACTTGCGAGGAAGTTGCTTACAAGATCCAGGTCAGCTGCCGTAGTTCTTGAAGTATTTGAGTTGGTGCCTCCGCCAGGTTTGGTAGATTCCCAAACAATACCCGGTACGCTTCTGTCCTCTTTTTCGAAACTTACAAAATAAAACAATTTATTTTGTACAATAGCGCCGCTTAAACGGGCTCCCCAAATAGTATTTTTAGAATCGGGTAATGGCGGGATATTTTCTCCGTTTGCTTTTTTACCAATAAAAGATTGATTGTTGAAAAAGCCATACACGCTTCCGCCAAACGTATTGGTGCCACGCCTTGTAGTGGCATTAATACCAGCTCCGGTAAAGTTGCCCTGCCGAACGTCGTAAGGGCTAATGCTTACTGAAATTTCATCAATCGCATCCAGCGAAATTG
Organism: Ferruginibacter sp.; assembly: GCA_041742655.1. Taxonomy (GTDB): domain Bacteria; phylum Bacteroidota; class Bacteroidia; order Chitinophagales; family Chitinophagaceae; genus Ferruginibacter. The sequence continues at coordinate 4,174 of JBGSIG010000731.1, forward strand.
GCTGAATGGCACCGCCAGGCAGCAAAGCATTAGAAAGGCCAAAATTATTATTGAGGTTGGCACCATCAATTTGAATATTATTGTAACGGCCATCTTGCCCGCCGAAACTATTGCCTGGGCCTGCCTGCGGGGTTACATTTGTTACAGTGGAAATACTCCTGCTGATATTAGGTATCTCCGCAATCTTAGCCTTATTAAAGTTTGACGAAATACCCGCTTTTATTGCACGATTGGAACGGGCAGTGGTTACAACAATATTTTCAAGGTTACTTCCGCTATTTTGGGCTACAAATTCAAGATTTTCGGTAATACCCAATTGTAGATAAACATCAGTTTTTGATGGAATTTCCTGGCCTACAAAACTCACTTCTACTGTGTAAGGCCCACCTGCATCAAGGTTTGGTACATTAAATCTTCCTTCTTTTTGGGTAGTAGTGGTGCGAATAGTACCTGTTGGCACATTGGTCACTTTTACAGTGGCACCTTCAAGGCCCAAATTATGTACGTCTTTTACTACGCCGGTAATGCGGCTGGTGGTAACCTGGGCATTTACCATAAAGGACATGCAAAGCATGGCAATGAATACGGGAAATATTTTTTTTAATTGCATATTAGTTTGGTATTTGTTTAAGCGCAAAGAAACTGAATAATTGCCTAAGAAAGTTCAATTATTATTAACAATTTGTTACTTATTTAGTTGCGGTTACCGCTTTCTATTTTAAAAAAAAGATCAGGAAAGTTTTAAAATGAGTTCTTTCCGAAAAGCGAAAACTTGCAAAGACAAAAGATAAACCTTGTTAACTTTGCAAAAAATAAAAAGTAAACTAAATGTTAGACAGTATTGAAGCTGCCATAGAAGATATAAAAAATGGCAAATTGGTTATTGTGGTTGATGATGAAGATAGAGAGAATGAGGGCGACTTTGTTACTGCAGCTAAAAATGTTACTCCCGAAATAATCAATTTTATGAGTACACATGGCAGGGGGTTAATTTGTGCCCCACTGTCGGAAGATCGTTGCGATACACTTGACCTTCAACCTATGGTTAGTGACAATACTTCCGTGCATTCAACTCCTTTTACTGTTAGTATAGATTTGCTGGGGCATGGCTGCACTACCGGTATTTCGGCCCACGACAGGGCAAAAACGGTGCAGGCGCTGGTAGATCCTGCTACAAGGCCGGCAGAACTTGGACGCCCTGGCCACATTTTTCCTTTAAGAGCAAGAAAGGGTGGTGTTTTGAGAAGATCGGGCCATACAGAGGCAACAATAGACCTTGCACGGCTTGCAGGTTTTGAACCGGCCGGGGTGCTTGTCGAAATCATGAATGAAGATGGTAGCATGGCCAGGTTGCCGCAGTTAAAAGAGATTGCAACAAAGTTCAACCTTAAAGTGGTTTCGATTAAAGACCTGATTGCCTACAGGCTTTCGAAAGAATCATTGATTAAGGAGGAAGAAAGGGTACAAATGCCTACAAAATATGGCATGTTTGAGTTGATAGCTTTTCAGCAGGTTAATACCGGCGAAATACATCTTGCAATAAAAAAGGGCGACTGGCAAAAAGATGAACCGGTAATGGTAAGGGTACACAGTAGTTGTATGACGGGTGATATATTGGGTTCACTTCGCTGTGATTGTGGTGACCAGTTGCATACGGCGTTAAAGATGATAGAAGCAGAAGGAAAGGGATTGGTATTGTACATGAACCAGGAGGG
>JBGSIG010000732.1:0-4276 GCA_041742655.1 Ferruginibacter sp.
GCGGCATATTGGTGGCTATCCGCCAAAATACAATCCTGAAACAAAAAAAGAATTATTGATACATCAGCCGCAACTATTCATCAGCGGGCATTCACATATCCTAAAAGTAATGTATGATGATAAGATCAACTGCCTGCACATGAACCCCGGCGCCGCCGGTAAACAGGGCTGGCAAAAAGTAAGAACGCTGCTCCGTTTCGCCATCGACGGAAAAGACATGAAGGATTGCGAGGTGATTGAACTGTAACTTAATTATGAATTATGATTTGTTTACGTTTAACTGCATCTCTCATTCATCATTCATAACTCCTAATTTTATTCCACCCAATCTGCAATAAAAACATTTGTATCTCTTGTGCCGCCATTATTGCGGTTGCTGCTGAATACAAATTTTTTACCATCCGGGCTAAACATAGGGAAGGCATCAAATCCCTTGTCGCGGCTTATTTTTTCGAGGCCCTTGCCATCCAAATCAGTTATATACATGTTGAAGGGAAAGCCTCTTTTATACTCGTGGTTGCTGCAAAAAATAATATGCTTGCCATCAGGTGTAAAATTGGGTGCCCAGTTGGCCTGTTCTAAAAAAGTTATCTGGTGCGCATTGCTGCCATCAGCGTTGGCAATCCAGACTTCCATGTGCGTGGGCGCTACCAGGTTTTCTTTTAGCAGGTCTTTGTATTCCTTTATTTCTTCTTCTGTTTTGGGGCGACTGGCTCTCCAGATTATTTTCGTTCCGTCCGGACTAAACCATGCACCGCCATCGTAGCCCAGCATGTTAGTGATGCGTTTTACATGTTTGCCATTTAAGTCCATGGTATATAAATCAAGGTCTCCATCCCGCATTGAAGTAAATAATATTTTATCCCCTTTGGGAGAAATCGTAGCCTCTGCATCGTAGCCTTTTGTATCGGTAAGTTGTTGCACAATTTTACCACTGGTATCTGCTTTAAAAATATCAAAGCCTTCATACACTGCCCAGATATATTTGTTGCCGTATTTACTTCTGTCGGGTATCGGCGGTCATTCCTTATCTGCCATGTGTGTAGAGCCGTAAAGGATATGCTTGCCATCAGGGTAAAAATAGGCGCAGGTGGTTCTGCCGGTTCCGGTACTTACCAATTTGGGTTCAAATTTTTCACCAGCTGCAGGCACTTTACCCATCCATATTTGGTCGCAGTTAATTCCTTCCTTGGCATTACTTTTTTGATAGATGATGTATTTGCCATCAAAACTAAAATACGCTTCAGCATTATCGCCACCAAAAGTCAGTTGTTGTACATTGGCAAAATGAGTTTCGCCCGGAAATTGAACGGTATCAACTTTTGCAACATTGGATTGCTGAGAAACAAATTGTACATTTTTGTATGCACTGAATGCAAATGCAGCAAATATTAGTGTGAATAACAGGGCAAGTTTTTTCATTCTTAAAAATTTTGTGGCGCAAAGGTAAGTGGCTACTGTTATTTGATTGTCAAAATATTGTCATACGGTTATTGTTTAGCACCTAATTTTGTAGACTATTAAAAATAATATGATCAAAAATATTTTTATCTGCTTAACTGCTGTCTGTTTTTGCTTATGTGCCTGCAATAACGCTGCAAGCAATATCGATGACGTTTCTATAGCCTCACAAGAAAACTTGCTAAGAGATTCTATTGCACAATTTCCCGATTCGCTTTTGCTGAAAGAAAATCTCATTCAATATTTCAGGGGCAATGGCAATGTGGGGCAGGCAATAAGCGAAACCGAAAAATTCATACAAAAAGATACCGCCAACGCAAGGCTTTGGGATATTAAAGCCACTTTGTATTTTGAAAATGGCGATACAGCCAATGCCATTAAAGCTTTTGAACAAGCCGTTACCATTGATGCGCAACCGGAGTACCTGCTGTCGTTGGGTTCATTGTATGCGCAAACAAAAAACCCAATGGCGCTTACAATGGCGGACGAACTTATAAAAGTACCTAACGGCAGGGCCGATAAACAGGCTTTGTTTATCAAAGGTCTCTATTACTCTTACACAGGCGATAATGTAAAAGCAATCTCTTTTTTTGACAATTGCCTGTCACTTGACTATATGGATGTAATGGCTTACAGGGAAAAAGCAATTTGTTTTTACAACATGGAAAACTACCGGGAAGCAATAAAGTCACTTGACAGGGCCGTCGCATTACAGAGCGGGTATGATGAAGCCTACTATTGGCTTGGGCGTTGTTATGAAAAACTACAACAGCCAAAAGAAGCTATCATGAATTATCAAACAGCTTTACAGATAGACCCAAATTATGCAGAAGCAAAGGCAGGGTTGAAGCGACTGGAGGTAAAATGAGTTTATAATTTTCTGCTTCTTGTTTTTTGTTATTGAACCTGGCATTTAAAAGTGTTGCCAGTTTTTAAAATTGTGAAGGCATGAAATTATTTTCAGCAGCGATGGTTTTGGTGATATTTGTTAATTGAATAAATTTTAATTGCTATGGCCTTAACTTCGTACCATCACATATATAATACAATCAACACAAAACAATAAACAAAAAATAACTACATGCCAATTATAGCCCCCTCCCTTCTTGCTGCTGATTTTTTACAATTACAATTAGCATGCGATATGCTGAATAAAAGCCAGGCAGACTGGTATCATCTTGATATAATGGATGGTCGTTTTGTGCCGAATATCAGCTACGGCCCCATGTTGGTAAATTTTTTCAGAAGTGCCACCACCAAAACCTGCGACGTGCACTTAATGATTGAAGAACCTGGAAGATATGCTGAAGCATTTAAAGATGCAGGTGCAGATATTTTGACCGTTCACTATGAAGCCTGTCCTCATTTGCACAGAAATATTCAACAAATAAAAAGTTTGGGAATGCAGGCAGGCATAGCCCTTAATCCACATACTCCGGTTGAACTATTAAAAGATATTTTGCAGGATATTGACATGGTGTTGCTGATGAGCGTGAACCCCGGTTTCGGCGGACAATCATTTATACCACATACCATCAATAAAATTAAAAGAATGCGGGAAATGATTGATGAACAATTATTAAATGTGAAGATAGAAATTGATGGCGGCGTGACACTTGAAAATGCTAAAATGATCATTGATGCCGGTGCCGATGTTTTAGTAGCAGGCAGTACCGTTTTTAAAGCTGACGATCCAATAAAAATGATTGCCGCATTAAAAGCTATCTAATATCGATAACACTGTCATCAAGTTAAGAAGGTAATAAGGTTGACAACATTGGTTTAAGTTTCTACTAAGGTTTTAAGTATAGGCTAACCTTAGTAGAAAAATTCAAGAATAAATAACCAACCTTATTAGCTTATTCTACCCAGGAGATTAATTTCTTAATTTAGGCATTTACTTAACTTAATGACATTGGCCGATGTGACATTATAAGCCTGTATATTAAATCAAGATGCTTTAAGCGCATCTGCCATTTGCAACAACACATCTGCGGATTGCTTTACCCAATTTTTTTCTGCTGCATTCCATTTATATTTTTTTGAAATTACGTCCTCCAGCATCTGCTGGCCTTTTATTGCCTGTTCTTTATTATAAAAACAACCAATCCATTCAGGCCCAATTTTATTTTTATTAATGATAGAAATGCCGCCGCTATACCATTTAAAGCAACCGGGTATGCCGTAAAAAGAAATAACAGTCATTTGCCTGTCTACATGATCTTGTAAAAATTTGTTGTAGAAAAGTACGCATTCAATTACCCGTTGCTTGATGGCGCTGTCAGTTTCCGCACGGCTGGGCTTTATTCGCCACCTGTTGTTGGCTGGGTAAAAAGGATCATCTGAAGCATTTTTATATTTTTCTCCCTCAGCAAGAAATTTTACCGGAGGCTCACTGCCAGTTTGCAACAGAAGATTTTTAACCCCGATCGCTTTTAATACACAACTTTTTTTTGCTCCATCTTCAAAAACAATATTGATAATTTTTGTTTTTTCATCCAGCGTCCATTTTCCCAGCCTAATTTCATCACGTGGATTTTGTACCATTCCCCCATCGTCAAAAAAACAATAACTCCTAAACGGTATTTGAAGCCCGTCATCGCCACTACTGCTATTTAGAATGTCATCATCTACATCTTCTTTATTTTGCCAGTTTTGACACAATAGCTGGCTTAACGTATTGGTGGACGACAGAGGAACCATCAGGTCTGCAGGAGCATCGGCGACTGGCTTTTTATCATCGCCAGTTGTATTAGACTTTTTATTATTACAACCACAAAAACCACATGCAAATAAAAATACAAAAGGTAACAGC
>JBGSIG010000733.1:0-2899 GCA_041742655.1 Ferruginibacter sp.
CCCTTTGTTTTTCCGGTTAGTAAGGCAGAAAAATAAGTGCTTGTTAATTATTAATGGGTTTGTATTATTTAAAATCTGGTATGCTTATTTTTATAGTTTCACATCTTCTTCCTCTTTAAACAAATCTATCAACCCAATCTTAAAAGAATCCATGAAGCTTTTTATCGATTTGCGTTCTTTTGATTTGGCTACTTTTACCACAGTTTCAGTTGCGTCGATTGCAGGTTCGTATCCTTCGTCTATGGGTGCATGTTGCAAGGCCGTTGGTACTCCTATTTTGCGGAAGCCTTCTTCTAATTGTTTGTTTTTATTTTCATAATCATTGTACCCTTTTAATATTAAGCCGATACAGGTGCTGTACATGGGTTTGGCCAATTCGTCAATATGGCCGGCAGCCAAATGTTCGTTGGGGTAACCAATTCTTGCATTTAAACCGGTAACGTATTCTGTTAGTTGAATAAGGTGTTTCAACTGCGAGCCGCCACCTGTTAATATAACACCGCCATTTAACAGGCGGGTATCTAAACCAACCTGCTTTAAATGATAGGTTACAAAATCCATTATCTCACTCATGCGTGCCTGAATAATACCCGCCAGGTTCTTTACACTTATTTCTTTGGGCTGCATTCCCCTTAATCCCGGTATGGTGATAAACGCATTGGCCTTGGCTTCTTCTGCCAACGCACTGCCAAACTGTACTTTCATTTGCTCGGCCTGTGTTTTTAAAACACCCAATCCGTTTTTAATATCATTGGTGATGTTCTCGCCACCAAAAGGAATGACCGCTGTGTGCTTTAAAATACCTTCGTAAAATACTGCCAGGTCTGTAGTGCCGCCGCCGATATCTACAATTGCCACACCTGCTTCCAGGTCCTGATCGCACATTACTGCGGCCGCAGATGCCAGTGGTTGCAACACCAGGTCCTGTGTATGTAAACCTGCTTTTTCAACACTGCGGTTTATATTACGAATGGCATTTTTATCGCCAGTAATGATGTGAAAATTTGCACCCACTTTTACGCCGCTGTAACCAATCGGGTTAGGAATATTCTGAAAATTATCCACGGTAAATTCCTGCGGAATTACGTCAATGATCTGATCGCCGGCGGGAATGTAGGTACGATATTGGTCTGCTACCAAACGATCAATTTCTTCCTGGCGAATTTCATCCTCTGTGGCCTGACGAACAATATCACCACGGGTTTGAAGGCTTTTAATATGATGCCCGGCAATACCAACATACACCTCACTCAGCACCAGGTTAGGATTTGACGCATAGCAATTCTCCAATGCAGTTTGAATGGCTTTTATGGTTTGATCAATATTTAATACCATGCCATGTTGTACGCCATTACTGTTAGCCCGGCCAAAGCCGAGTATTTCCAGTTTGCCATATTCATTTTTACGGCCTGCAATGGCGGCTATTTTGGTGGTACCAATATCCAGACCAACAATTACAGGATTGGTATTAACCGCTCCGTTTTCGTTTGTGGTGTTTTGTTCGTTGCTCATAGTTTTTTGTTTGTGTTTGTGTTTGGTATTATTCGATTATGGTTTTTTGTTTTCGGTTTAGTGTTTACTGTTTTTTGTTTATGGTTTATGTTTTTGTTGCATTGCTGCCTATTGCCTATTCACTATTCGCTATTGCTTATTCTTTATTGCTTATTCCCTATTGCTTTGTTTTCTTTTACTTCTATTTCGGTGCTGGCTTTGGCATTACTGCTTTTGGTTGCCGGGTGTCGTCATGCTTTGTTTGTGTTGTTGGCTTTACAGGTGCAACGTCAGGCTTTATTGTATTTGCCTGTTTGGTTGTTCCCGGCTTTTTTGCAGGTGCCGCACTTGGTTTTGGCGCAGTTGCTGTTGGCTTTTTAACCGCTGCCGGTGTTGTTATTACCGGGCTGGCAACCTGCTGTGGTTTTTCATTTTCCACCGGCCTTTGTTCATCGTCTCTTTGAATTGAATGTTGAACAAGGTCGATATTTGTTGAATTATCCTCATCGTCCTGCGCAACCTGGTGCAAAGAATCTTCCGCTAATCTTTCTGCATTCTCAGCAATCGCCTTCATTAATTGCTCAGTTCTAAGGTTGTCTGCTGATTTATCTTCCATACCTTTTTTCTTTGCCACTACCTGGTTTTTAAATTGAACATCTATTACACTATAGCTGCTAAAACCGCCTTTAACCATTACCTTCCGGTAAAATAATTGCAGTTTATTTAATTTTTCCTCTGCGTCGTTTGCATCACCAAATGCAATAATATTGTTCCCTATTTTGGGAATCATTTCAAAGTTCCTTTGTGGGGTAATATCTACCTGGTCGATAATGGCCATACTGAAACTATCTTTTTTTATAGCCATGCTTACAGTTAAAACATCTTTTAACAAAATACTATCGGGTCGCGACAACACTTTTTTATCTGAAGGAAAGCCTGTAAACACCGGCAACCTTGCAGAAAACTTTTCGCTCAACGGTAACATTGCAAGCGAACTGTCAATATAAAAAGTAGTGCCTTCCGTGGTAAAAACTCTTGCTACGGGTTCTCTTTCCAAAACATTTATCATCAGCCTGTCGTTGTTATCAAAAAACAGTTGGGCCTTTTTTATCCAGACGTTTTTCCCTAATGCGGTTTCCAGTTTTTTTAAATTAAAAGTACTTGCTGCAATACCCACCGGGTTGCCCCCAACAGAAGCCGTTACAGCATTCAGAATATCTTTTTTATCGACAAAAAAATTATTGTCAACCCCTTCAATGGTAATGCTAACCGCGGTGCAATGTTTGGCATCTTTTTTCTTGATGGCAGCAACCAACAATGCTATTACCCCGGCACCAATGGTTATCCAAAGTGTTGCCAGCATCCATTTTCCTATCGTTTTTTTACTTACCATAGTTCTTGCTCCTAT
>JBGSIG010000734.1:0-1666 GCA_041742655.1 Ferruginibacter sp.
GCCGGTGTACCAGTATACCGATGTGCCCGGACACGAACTTGTACTTACCGGTAAAGTAGTTGAACTTACTAAAACGAATAAAGAATATTACTTTAAGGCAAATGACCGCAATGCCATTGCCATTAACTATGTAAATGGGGCTAGTAACTTTATCGTGGCAGCCGCAGCCACAGACACCGAAGGGAAATCGTTTTTAGGCGACCTTAAGAAATTGCTTTTTTGGGCGTTATTGGTATCAGTAATTTTATCGTTTTTGGGCGGATTATTTTTTGCAAATACGCTAATAAAGCCAATCATTCGTATCATTTCAGATGTAAACTTGATCAGTTCACACAACCTTTCGCAAAGGATAAATCAAGGCAGCACAAATGATGAATTGTTCAGGTTAAGCCAAACCTTTAATGACCTGCTGGACCGGCTCCAGGAATCATTTATTATCCAGCGACGTTTTATTTCAAATGCCTCTCATGAATTATCAACACCTTTAACTTCCGTATCAAGCCAACTGGAAGTAGCGCTGCATAAGAACCGTTCGGCCAATGAATACAAGGAAGTGTTGCAAAGCATAAATGATGATGTAAAGGGCCTTCAGCAACTGACCAGGAGCCTGCTTGATATTGCCAAAACCGGCACAGAGGGAAGCATAGATTTAAGTGATGTACGCATAGACGAAGTTTTGTTGAAAGTAGCTGCTGAGGTGCAAAAGCTACAGGCTTATTATAAAGTATCGCTCACCTTTGAAACCTTGCCCGATCATGAAGAGCTGTTGACTGTATTTGGCAACAGCAATCTTTTACACATTGCTTTAAAAAATATCATTGAAAACGGCTGCAAATATTCCGAAGATCACCAGGCTTTAATTAAAACAACTTTTGAAAGATCAAAAATTATTATAACTGTACACAGTAAAGGCGATATTATTGCTGAGGCTGATATTGAAAATATTTTTCAACCTTTCTTCCGCTCAGAATCTACCCGGCAAAAGCAAGGCTTTGGACTTGGGCTCACGCTTACCAAACGTATTTTATCACTGCACAAAGCAACCATTAATGTGCAAAGCAGTTTACAAAAAGGCACTATTTTTTCCATTGAAATTCCTAATAAAATTGCAGTCGTGTAGCGGGTGTTATTGCGTTTGTATTTGCAACTATTTTTACACCCGACCCTGGTTTAAAAGTCAGGCTATGCACTGTGCCGAAATTTTGCTGTCATCCCGAGGCACGAGGGATCTGCTGATGGATGCTGCAAGTTGACGCGACATTTTCTTTACCCAATAATAAACTTTACGATTAATAATGCCAGGAAGGTCCCTCGTGCCTCGGGATGACAGCTTAGTGGGACTGTTGTTGATAGCATGAACTTTTAATCTTTTTTTGACAAATGTTTGTGATAGTTGAATTGGCAACGCTTTTTATTTTAATGATGCAAAATAAGGTGTTCACGCTAAAAAAAATGTCCACGCTCAAATACGAAGCCCCTGTTTTCACCCTTCGCCTCGGGAAGGATTTTAGCAGTAACTACATTTATTACACTGATTCGAAGGTATGGGCTACATTTAAATGATTTAGCATAACTTACTATCAAAATATTCAACTGTGTATGCTCGCAGGCAACGAAAAATCAACTTGGATAGGCTTAATATTGGTTAGCCTTCAAAATTGGTCCA
>JBGSIG010000735.1:0-12007 GCA_041742655.1 Ferruginibacter sp.
TGGGGGTATTTTGGGCGCTAGCCAAAGTCATGGCAGATGGCTTTACTCAATAGCCGCGGTCTGGAGATTCAATGCTGATGGTAGCCCTGATATTTCATTTAACAAAACAGGGTTAAAACCCATTTATCCGTGGCCCCCTCCTCCCTCCTTCGGATTTGGTAATAATCTAGTGATAGATATTGGCCTGCAATGCGATGGTAAGATCGTTACCGGTTTTAGGGCAGGCGAACTTGACCTTGCTGGATTGGAAAATATTACGTTAGCAAGACTGAACCAGGATGGTAGCACGGATAGCACTTTTGGTACAGCAGGAATTTTGGAAGCTCCCTTATCTAGTTCTTCTTACTTTGGCACGTGGTTGTATTCAATGGCGTTAGATCGAAGCCGCATATACGTAAGGGGTGGATATACAGGTCCCGCTGGTCTGCCCCCATTTGTATATGCTATTAAGCAGGGAACGGGTATCGGTTCATCAAATTTGCACGTAACAAATACTTGCCACTATGATTCGACAATTTTTTCTTTGACGTTTGCCAATGCAGACTCTGTGAAATGGGATTTTGGAGATGGCTATACTGCCAGCATACTTTCACCAACAACTTTTAGTACCAGGCATTTGTATGCAAACAAAGGCGCCTATCGTGTTTCGTGTTTGGCATATACAAAGTGTGGCGTAAGTCAGGCTTACAAAAATATATTTATTGCCGGTGCTGGCGACCTACAACTGGGCAACGATACCACCCTTTGCGAAGATCAACAAGTTACTTTACACTCAAATATTGCTGGTCAATCCTATCAATGGAGTACCGGTGCTGCCACAGATAATATTATTGTTTCGCAAACCGGCAGTTACTCGCTTGAAGTAATCAATGGCGGATGCAGATTGATGGATACCATTCTTGTAACTTTTAATAAAAGGCCCGGTGTGCATCTTGGAAGCGATACTACATTATGCAGTGGGTCTGCTATTAATCTTGTTGTTGCACCTCCGTTTACCACCATTTTATGGGAAGATAATTCAACGCTTCCTGAAAGAACAATAAGCTCTGCTGGAGTTTACAGTGTAAAAGTAGAACTCAATGGCTGTACTGTTTCAGATACCATTTCCATTACCGAAAAAGACCCACCTCATTTTTCTTTGGGCCCGGACACAACAGTATGTAATGGCGAGCCAATTGCATTACGTCCTGTAGTTTTGGCAGATAACTTTTTATGGGAGGATGGTTCCCTTTTGCCTTCCAGAATAATTAGTAATCCTGGCATCTATCGCTTGACCGCTTCAAATGCCTGTGGAAATTTTTCAGATGAAATCAGGATTGATTACCAACTATGTGAAGCCTTGATGCCATCAGCTTTCACTCCCAACCAGGATGGTCTGAACGACGAATTCCGATGGAAGCATACTGGCCCCGTAAAGGATTTTATATTGCAAATTTATAACCGATACGGGCAAATTATTTTTACAACCAAAGATCCCTCCAAAGGCTGGAATGGAACAGCCCATGGGGTTAAGCAGCCACAGGGAAATTATATATGGACCATGCAATATGAAAATGCGAATGGCGAGCATAAATACCTAAAGGGCACTGTATTGCTTATCCGCTAATTATTTGCCTGCGAGGTAGGGAGATTAATCACATGGATAGTGATCAGCCCATTGCAAACAGAAAAAAAGTTTATAATTTAAACTTCATGCAACCGTATTGCTAAATACATTGTCAGTAATGAAAACTAAGTTGTATGAAAAAAAATTACCAGTCTAAACTTTGGCGGATATTTACTTTTATTGGAATCGTTTTGTTATTTTCTGCCTGTGTTAAGGATAGCAGTAAAGTGAAGCGAACTTATACCATCTTCAGCCCGGTATACAAATCCAAATCATCAGTTTTAGCCAATATTAATGGAAGTTCGTTGCAGGCTATTGAACATGGCGGCAAAATCTACATAAAAGGAAAATTTATTTATTTGAATGAAATAAATAAAGGCATTCATGTTATCGACAACAGCAACCCGGCATTGCCTAAAAAAATTGCTTTTCTTTCAATTCCCGGCAATCTCGATATTGCCATAAAAGGCAATATTCTATACGCCGACATGTACGATGATTTGCTGGCGCTGGATATCAGTGATGTTCATCACGCAAAACTAACCAGCACACTGTCCGGATTTTTCTCAGGCCGCAGGTATGTAAATGGTTTCATGGCAAACTTAGATGGACAGGTAGCTGTTGACTGGAATGAAAAAGACACCACGGTATTTGTGGACAGGGTGCCCGGCAACTGTGATTTTTGCCAGTTTGATATGTTGACAGCAAGTAGTGCAACTGCCGCTGCATCATCCAAAGGCGTGGCGGGTTCTATGGCAGCCATGGTGTTGATGAAGGAGCATTTATATGCCATCACTGAAATGCATAGTGTAGGCATTGTTGATATCAGCAACGCCGCCGTACCAAAACTTGAATCAAACTTTTTTGCAGGGTTCGACCTGCAAACCATTTTTCCTTTTGAAGACAAATTGTTTTTAGGCTCAGCAATTGGAATGTTTATGTACGATGTAAGCGATCCAAAGCAACCAGTTTCCATCGGCGAGTTTCAGCATGGGCGTGCCTGCGACCCGGTTATTGCAGACGGAAGCTATGCTTATGTTACACTTCATGCGGGTGACGGTTGTGGTGGCGATGCAAACGAACTGCATGTAATTGACATTAAGGATATACAGCACAGCAAACTTGTAAAAACTTACAAGCTTACAAAACCAACCGGGCTTAGCAAAGACGGTGACCTGCTGTTTGTGTGTGATGGTGATGCCGTTAAGGTGTACAATGCTGCTAACCCCGGTGCATTGCAATTGCTGAAGCCTATAACAAGTAAGGAGCCTTATGACATCATAGCCGCCAATAACAATGCAATGGTAATATGTAGTGACGGACTGTATCAATACGATTACAGCAACATCAACCAAATCCGGCTACTGAGTTTTTTGCCGATAAAAAAATAAATGTAGAGGTTGATAATACTAAATTAGATGGTTATTTACCGCCTGAACGGCTCGGTAAACCTTTAAGTGCACGGATCGAAAATTTTCATATCTCCAGGTTTTGATTATTAATAAATTTGCGTAATATTATGTTTTATAATTATTCGACTCCGCACTACCTATTTAAACATTCTCCCTTCCTAATAAAATTCATCAAAGTATTTAGCAATGAAACCAGTTTTCATTTTTATTTTATTATTTACTTTAGTTGGTAGCGTTTATTCGCAGGGTATTACACTGTTATATAAAGGAGGAGGTTATTCAGATTGGAATGATGCAGCAAGCTGGATTCAAATTAATACACCCAATGGCCAGTTGCCCATTCAACGGATACCTACAGAATTGGATGATGTGGTTTTCAGTAAGGCACTGTCCGGGATTGCATCTGCAAATTTTTCGGCTGATCCGGGCACACAAAATTTTACCATCGGCGGAAGCGGTACTACCGGAAAGCGTTGCAGGAGTATGCACATCAGTAACACGGAGATATACTTTGCGCAAACTGAAAATTTAGATTATTATGGGGCAACCCTGCAGGTTTATACTTCCAATGGCGGCTTTGTTTTGATTGACTCTGGTGCGAATTTGGCTCGGGGCATTTTTGAATTAAACGGCGGCAACACCGCTATTATAGACCTGGAAATAATAAACAGTAGTTATGGCACCCTTTTTTCTCATGGGTCCTGGAGTAATATTGAATTAAAATCTACTGCCAGGGCAAGGTTTACAAATAGTACGTTACAGGCGTCGGCAATCGTGGCAGATGGCGGCGAATTATATACAGATAACTGTGGGTTTAGAACCGTGAATTTTCAGATGCTGGGTAGTTCTACGGCTACTATTTTAAACAGCTCCATCGAAAGCCTGGATCACCTGAATTTTTTAATTGGACGGGATGTCCACTTCGTTTCTGAAAATTTCAATATTAGCACAAATTTCGGGTTGACCCTTTGTACATCAGGGTCAGTACTAAATGGAAATGTCAGGACTTTTTACTGGGGTGATGTAAAATTTGTGCAGGAAGACCCCGCTAAGCCGCTACCCAATATCGTTAACGGAAACGTGACCTTCGGTGAAACCAATGGCCTTGATATTGCCGGTGGATTGAAAATATCAGGAGATCTTTTTTTCTACATCGACCCACGGGGAATGATTGACACCACTCATGCATATGTGAATGGCCAGCGAATATTTAAAATGGGGGGGCTTTATGCCAGTTGCCCGCAAGGTTTTTGTAATTCTAAAATTGAGTTTTTCGGAAATACCAATAGCAATGTTAACTGGCCTATTGGTTTTCCTGTGGATACACTTATCATTAATAAATCGGGTTGTGCAAAAGTTACGTTTACCAATTCGTTGTATGTTTCTGCAGTTGCCAAAATACAGCAGGGGCAACTGGTATTAGATCCCAATGACACTATTCCCTACAAATTGGTTTGCGCCGGCGATTTAAATATTTCGCAGGGTGGCGGTGTCTTTCTGCGAAAAAATGCAGCCGGTATTGTCGCCAATATGGCGATCGATGGAAATGTGTATGATTATAACACTATTGCCGATTCCAATTGCGTAGGGCTTAGTAATCCATATAACGGTGACATTACTTTGTACAAAACGTCGCAAGGCAGTAATAATACGCTGGCTATTATGAGCAACAGCAACATCGGCAATGTCAATTTAATTGGAGAACCCGGCGCTGATTTTGTGTTAGGTGGAAATTTGATGGTCAATAATTTTTCGTTTGTGAACACAGGCAAATTATTATTGGGAGCATATAACCTTACCGTAAATGGCAGTATTTTAAATTATGGGCCTTCCAATTATTTTGTTACTAATGGTTTGGGTAAACTTCAGATCAATAATATTGGAAATGTAGCCACTACATTTCCGGTAGGCATTTCCTCTTCTTCGTATACGCCGGCTACGCTCACCAATGTTGGAACCATTGATAACTTTAGCGTAAATGTTCAGCCGCAGGTTTTATCAGGAGGTAATGCAGGCAGGGCATATACTTCCGCAGTTGTAAACAGAACCTGGAGCATTGATGAATCAATACCCGGCGGAAGTAATGTTTCTTTAACCTTACAGTGGAATGCCGCAGATGAATTAGCTGGTTTTACAAGAAACGCAGCCTGGCTTTCGCATTATACTTCCGGGGCTTGGAATACCGGTACGCAAATGCCTGCAACCGGAGCTGGTCCTTATTCCATCACAAGGAATAACATTACCAATTTTTCTCCATTTGCAGTAATGGGTTCTTCTGTAGCACTTCCTGTGACGTTACTGGATTTTTACGGACGCAACAGTGATAAAGGGATTACACTTAGCTGGAGTACCGAAACAGAGTTGAATACAAAATATTTTACTGTTGAAAAAAGTTTCGACCAGGTGTTGTTTAACCCGGTAGTGAATGTTTCTGCAGCTGGAAATTCATCCGGCAAAAAAAATTATCAGTATGTAGATAACGGTTTTTTAAAAGCGATTAACTATTACCGGTTAAAAAATGTTGATCTTGATGGCGTCTACACCTATAGTAAAACAATAGCGGTTACCGCACCCATGGATAATTCCATATTAATTTTTCCCAATCCTGTAAAAGATGAATTATTCATTCGATTGCAGGATGCATTGGCAGAAACAAAAATTTCTATTATAGATTCAAAAGGAATCAGTGTAAAAGAATTGAAACTAAAAGCTGGTACCACCAATATTTCCATTAATATATCAGATCTGTCACCCGGCATTTATTCGATTGTTTTTTATGCTGGCAAGGCAAAAAACACACAGCAATTTATTAAGCAATAAAACTCAGCCACCCCATGTGCAACTGTTGCACAATGCTATTGCCGAAAAAACTTAAGCAATGTTTATTTGCCTTGCGCAAACTTCTTGTTACTTGCAAAACAAATAGTAATTCACTTCAATGTCTTACGCCTCAAACAGTCATTCAGTCGAAATAGTATCTGCATTGGATAAAAAAGCATTTTTTTAACAGGCGTGTAGTAAAATAAAAACCTTACTTTTATTGCGCCATTATTTAACAGCGTAATAAATACCGATTGCTTGGTACACCAATCTATACATAGTGAGAAATTGCTGCTACAACGAGTAGCCAATGGAGACGAAAATGCTTTCGCACAACTTTTCAAAACACATTATAATCATCTTGGTGGATTTATTATGCGCATTACCGAATCAGAATCACTTACGCAGGAGATAGTGCAGGATGCGTTTTTAAAAGTGTGGACTAACAGGAGTGCGTTGGCAGAAATAAATTGCTTTAGTGCCTACCTGCAGGTGGTTGCACGAAACCACGCATTTAATTGTTTAAAGCAAATTGCAAGGGAAAACAGCCGCAAAAAAGAATGGGTGAACACCGTATTACGCCTTGCTACGAATGATACAGATGATAAAGACGCTGTTGATACAGGAAGCCTGATTGATGAAGCCATAAAGTTGCTTCCTCCTCAACAAAAAAGAGTATACACGTTGAGCAGGCAGGATGGAATGAAGCAGGAGGAGATTGCCCGGGAACTGGGCATTTCTCTTGAAACAGTTAAAAAGCACATGGTGCTTGCGCTTCGTTTTTTAAAGGGCCATATTCGCACAAATATGAGCATTTTTGTATTTTACACCTCATTTTTTTGCTGAAGCAAAAAATATTTTTATTTCCATTACCTCCTTTTGTGATTGTTGTTGTCTTTTAGTTGTAAGGCGTCTTAACGTTCCTTCTAAAGAACACCAAACTATTTATGAGCCAATCTCGATTGAATTATTTGTTTCATGCTTATTTTAATAAAACAGCTACTGCAAATGAGCGTGACGAATTGATGGAGTTACTTGCGCAAAGTAATAGTGATGAGCAGGTGAAAGAATTATTGACGCAAACTTGGCAGCAATTCAGCAGCCAAACCAACCTCTTTAGTGATAGCCAGGGCGTTGAAATGCTTTCAAACATTTTAAGAAAGCAGACAGCAGAAGTAAGTGCACCAGTTATTGAATTAAATAAAAATAGCCGTTCGTTTAAATGGCTGCGTATTGCCGCAGCAATATTGATTGTTGCTGCTGGTGCCATTGGCATTTGGTTGCCAAATAAAAAAGAGCAACCTCAAATAGCGCTTGTAAAAAAAATAATGCCCCAGGCATCAACGCCCATTACTGCCGGTGGTAACAAGGCCACATTAACATTGGCAGACGGGTCAACTATTATTCTCGATTCTATCCACCGGGGAACATTAACAAAGCAAGGGGATGTGAACATTATTAAGGTAAACACTGCAACGCTTGCCTATAATGCAGGCAACGAAAATAGTGATGAGGTAGTCTATAATACTTTGTCTACACCCAATGGTGGCCAATACCAATTGATATTGCCCGATGGCAGTAAAGTGTGGCTGAATGCGTCTTCTTCTATCAGGTTTCCAACCATATTTAAAGGTAAAGTACGAGACGTAACAGTAACCGGCGAAGTTTATTTTGAAGTTGCAAAAAACGCAGCGATGCCATTTAAGGTGTCTGCAAAAGATATGATTGTAGAAGTGTTGGGAACCCATTTTGATGTGATGGCGTATGATGATGAAAGTTCAATGAACACAACATTGCTTGAGGGATCGGTTAAAATATCCAAGGGCGGGCTAAAGAAAATGCTGTTGCCGGGTCAGCAGTCAATTGTGAATACCGGTGGAGATATGAATATTAAGGATGCGGATATTGAAGAAGTGATGGCGTGGAAAAATGGATGGTTTCAATTTAATGCATCAGATATAAAAATGGTGATGCGGCAAATTTCTAGATGGTATAATGTTGAAATTGTGTACGAAGGCAAAATACCCGAAGGGCATTTTACTGGTATGGTCAATAGGGAAAATGATATTTTTCAGGTGCTAAAAATAATGCAGTCTGGCGGGGTGCGTTTTAAAATTGAGGGTAGAAAAGTGTTCGTTTTATCTTAATAAAAATAGTAAGAAGCATTAAATTTTTTTTAAAGAAATAGATATTAAAAGTTCAAATTTTAAGTAAGGGATTTCCAAAAATAAAACCAGGAACGTTTGCGGCGCTCCTGGTAAATAGTTGGAATATCCATAATTACAAACGGGAATGATTGCTAATGTTTAAACCAAACTTCACAAAAGTATGAAAAAATCGTGTTTGTTATCTTGCCGTAAACGGGGCGGGGTAATCACAAAAAAAGCATTGCTCGTTATGAAACTAACAGCTGTTTTATTACTTGTAGCCTGCCTGCAGGTAAGTGCAAAATCCGATGCACAAAGTATTTCCATATCTCAGCGAAATACAACCCTGGAAAAGGTGTTCAAAGAAATTCACAAAAAAACAGGGTACCAGTTTTTTTACCAGGATGAACTGTTGCGGCAGGCAAAAAAGTTTGACATCAATGTAAAAGATGCAACTGTAGAACAGGTGCTTGACGTTTGTTTTAAAGATCAACCTTTAAGCTTTACCATCTCAAATAATTCCATTACGGTAAACAGTAAAAAAGATGTTGAGGTGGTAGCAGCCTCAGCACCGGTGGCTGATATTTCGGGTAAAGTAGTGGATGAAAATGGCAAGCCACTTGCCGGAGTAACAGTAACTATAGTAGGCGCAGTAGGCGCTGTAAGCACCAATGCAAATGGTGAGTTTACCATTAATGCCGCACCTAATGCTGTTTTACGTTTTTCGTTTATTGGATATACCACCCAAAATGTTCCTGTGACTGGCAAAACAAATATCACCGTTGCACTTGCCATTAAAATAGCCCAGTTAGATGATATGGTTGTTATCGGGTATGGAAAAAGTAAGCGTGTAAACCTTACCAGTGCACAAACCTCCATTTCTGCGAAGGACATGGAAAAAACCATTAACACTACAATAGAGCAGGCAATACAGGGAAGATCAGCTGGTGTTTATGTTACGCAAAATTCAGGGCAACCTGGCGGCGCAATGTCTGTTAATATAAGGGGTATCAGTTCAATCAACGGCAGTACTGAGCCATTGTACGTAATAGATGGAGTACAAATTCCAGGTGAGCCAGTTTCCTTCGGCGCTCAAAGTTCCTCTAACCCACTGGGTGGAATTAACCCGGCAGATATTGATAATATAGAAATATTGCAGGGGCCTTCAGCTTCTGCGATATATGGATCAAGGGCCACCAATGGTGTAGTTTTAATTACTACCAAACGTGGTAAAGCCGGCGATACCAAAATAAACCTGGGCATGCAATATGGTGTGCAGGCGCCACCTAAGCATTTAGACGTAATGAATTTGAGTGAGTACGCTCAAATGGTAAATGAATATCACGCAATCGCTGGCGGTCAAACACCCGGTGAATTTTTGGACCCGAGCCTTTTGGGTACCGGAACAGACTGGCAGAATGAACTATTTAACAGTGCGCCGATGGCCAATTACCAGTTAAGCCTCAGCGGCGGCAATGATAAATCAAATTATTATCTTGGCGGCGAATACATGGACCAGGATGGTGTTGCAGAAGGTTCAGGATTCAACAGGGCAAGCATCCGTTTTAATTTCGACTTCAAACCGAGACAATGGATTTCAATAGGTACCAACCTGAGCTTTAATCAAACAAACCAAACCCTTACTACAAGCCAGGAAAATATTATTTCAAATGCGTTACAATTAACGCCACAGGTACCCGTTAAAAATCTGGATGGTACCTGGGGTGGTGGAGATCTTACAAATGGTGCAGGTATATATGCACCTGTAAATCCCATTGCTATTGCAAATCTTAATACCAATACTTTATTAAGACGGCAATTTTTAGGTGGGCTTAATGTTGGAATTAATATTACAAAAGACCTTGTTTTCAGAACAACTTTTAATACCAATATCGGGTATAACAATTCTACCTATTTTCAGCCAACTTATGAAATAGGATGGGCCATCAACGCCACTGCGTCTTTGACTAGTGGAACCGGTACAAATAATTATTGGAACTGGAACCAATTGCTTCAATATACCAAGCAATTAGGTAAACATAATATAGATGTGATGGCAAGCCACGAGGCACAGGAATCTAACTGGGAAAATGTAAGTGCAACAAGAACCGGGTTTTTAACCAACGATATTTTTGATTTAAATGCAGGTGATCCCACTACTGCTTCTAATAGCGGAGGAAAGGGAACCTGGGGTATGGAATCATGGTTGGGAAGGTTGAACTATAATTTTGACAACCGCTATCTTTTAACCGGTACAATCAGGGCTGATGGATCTTCTAATTTTGGCCCAGAAAATAAATGGGGTTATTTCCCGTCTTTATCTGTTGCCTGGAGGGTGTCGCAAGAAAAATTCTTTAATGTTTCGTGGATAAGCGAATTGAAATTAAGAGCTGAAACCGGGGTGACAGGTAACCAGGGTGGTGGTGGAGGAATTTACTCGCCGTTGAGCACAGGAGCTACTCCGTCAGGTACTGGGTTTTTACCTTCAAGATATAGCAATCCAGGGCTTAAATGGGAAAACACCCAATCAAATGATTTTGGTATCAACCTGGGGTTTGCCAAAAACAGGATACAATTGGAAGCTGATTATTTCGTAAAAAATACCAATAATCTTTTAATGGATAATCCATTGCCATGGTACATGGGAACTAACGGAACAGGTGCGGTGGGGTCACCAACGGTAAATATCGGAGACCTTCAAAACAAAGGCTGGGGATTAACCTTAACTACAGTGAATATTGTAAAAAAAGATTTTAAATGGGAATCCAATCTTAATTTCTCCTCCTTTAAAACAACCATCCAAAAGTTTTATTCAGAAGCAGCGTATGTAAACCGTACTTCATGGTGGCTAAACGACTGGACACAGCGTTCAGCAGTTGGCCAGGCTCCATGGCTGTTTAGAGGTTATATTGAAGACGGAATTTTTCAATCAATAGGAGAAATAAATAAAAGCGCCGTACCGGTTGATAACAATGGTAACAGGCTTCCTATTGAAGATTTGCCAAACGGCATAAATGGTATCTCAGTGGGAGATGTTAAATTTAGAGACATCAGTGGTCCGCAGGGTGTTCCCGATGGAATTATTGACAGCTATGACGAAACAAATATTGGCAATCCGTGGCCAAAATTATTTGGCGGCTTCACCAATACGTTTTCTTATAAAAACTTCGATTTAAGTGTTTTCATCATCGGAACTTTTGGAAACGATATTTATAACTATATAGGCCAGGTAAATTCTAACCCGAACAATGTAAACCTGAGCAGAAATTTTTTAACGAAAGCAATGGATTATGCAAAGCCAATTACGAATGAACAGGGCGAACTTGTATTGTCAAATCCAGCTACTACCGTTGCAAGAATATCTCACGGTCCCAATGGAAACTATGCACGGGCAACTTCCAAATGGGTAGAGGATGGTTCTTTTGTAAGACTAAAAAATGTCTCTTTAACCTATAGGTTGCCTGAAACATTTTTAGCGACACAAAAATTTTTAAAGGGACTTAGCATAACGTTAAGTACGCAAAACGTTGTAACCTGGACGAATTATACAGGCATGGACCCCGAAGTTGGCTCCTATGTTGGCAGAGATACAAGCCCGGGTAATCAGGCAATCGGCCTCGATTACGGACGGTATCCATTAACCCCTATTTATACATTTATCTTAGGTGTAAATTTTTAAATAATTAAGAGTATGAAAAATTTTAATCGTGCATGTAGATGGTTGGTCCTGATAATTCCAATCGTTGCATTAAGCGCTTGTTCAAAAGATTTTCTTGAAAAGCCACCGACAGATTCTATTGTGGATGCCAATTTTTATAAAACAGATGACCAGGTGTTGGCAGCTACAGGTTTATTGTATAGTAAAGTTTGGTTCGACTATAATGATAAAGCATCTTATAACCTGGGTGATTTCAGGGCTGGCACTGCATTTTCTGCTTATAATGACAGGGGCAATGTGTTGTTTAATACCACCGGAAATACACCAGACAATGGAGCCTCATGGCGGGCATTTTTTATAGTAG
>JBGSIG010000736.1:0-2639 GCA_041742655.1 Ferruginibacter sp.
CACGGCTGCCGCAGAGACAAAGATGTTTAGGATTCGATCGATGGGGCGTGATTGACCAGCTGCCATAAGTTTTGAATTTTAAAGTTTAATGAGGGGGTTATGTTATTTTTAATTACTTTGTAATACAGGAGATACTGCTCATAATTCATCGTTACAGATAAATAACAAGTGTACTCTCATGAACTATTTTGTTTCGGAAAACTAATTGTTACTATTTCTTTTTCATTGCCGGAGGCAAATCAATTACACAGCGAAAACCAATATAAGATTTTGAAGTATCCTGGTACTCGTAATTGCGTGTACTAGTCTGCAGAAAGTACCCAACATCTTTCCAGCTACCACCACGTAATACTTTACGTTTCATACGGGGAAGATCAGTATCTTTTGCATTCCATCGAATATCCGGATTCATGTCATGCTGAAAAGCATACCCACCTTCGTAGTAAAGTGAA
Organism: Ferruginibacter sp.; assembly: GCA_041742655.1. Taxonomy (GTDB): domain Bacteria; phylum Bacteroidota; class Bacteroidia; order Chitinophagales; family Chitinophagaceae; genus Ferruginibacter. The sequence continues at coordinate 453 of JBGSIG010000736.1, forward strand.
GAAGTCCATTCTGACACATTACCAGACATATTGTATAAACCAAAATCGTTTGGCCAATATGCATCAGCACGAACCGTGTAAAAACCTCCATCTTCGGGATAATTACCACGACCAGGTTTAAAGTTCGCAAGCAAACAACCTTTTCTATTTCTTAAATAAGGTCCGCCCCATGGATAAGATGACTGAGAGCGGCCACCACGTGCAGCATATTCCCATTCAGCTTCGGTTGGTAGCCTAAAATCAGCTTCGGTAGACCTGTTTTTTGAATCTAAGTAAGAGTTAAGGTAGTGAGTTCTCCATTCGGCGAAAGCGGATGCCTGTTTCCAGGTAACACCTACCACAGGATAGTTCCCAAATGCAGGGTGGCTATAATATTTCTTTGCCATTGGTTCATTATAAGAGTAAGCAAAATCTCTTACCCAGCACAAAGAATCAGGATAGGCAGGAATATCCTTTTTTATGATAAATTTAGACCTTTGCACTCCTGCATTCTCTCTTTTGGAAGCTTCTCTGTAATCGAAAGTTTCAGAGTGATAAACGATCTTACTTGGATCAATTTCTTTCTTATTGAATATCCTGTTATCAGGAGTAAAAATAAGCACATCAATTTTTTCCAAGGTAGCTTTATCATTCCACTTTATAGTGGTTGCTTTTGTCCAGTCAATGTACTCATTACCATCCTGCCCCTGCTTGATAAAACCCATTTGCTTTGCAGCAATTGAATCTCTTACCCAATTGGTAAACTGACGATATTCGTTGTTGGTGATTTCTGTGGCATCCATCCAAAAGCCACTAATAGACACTTGTTTATTTCTTGCGATGTACGCAAAATTAACATCCTCGTCACTGGGGCCCATATGAAATGTTCCCGGTGGAATATAAACCATGCCTGGAGGTTTCGGCAAAGTCCACCCTTTGGCAGGCGCTACGCCGTGCAATTGCCCGTCATTCGGCAAGGCACTCCCTTTCTTTTTGTTTTTACCAAGCATATTGCAACTTGATAAAGAGATCATAGCGATTACGGCTATAAAAAATAATGAGCTATTTTTCATCGTTTTTACTTTGAGGGTATTAGCAAATGTACTGATTATTTTGATTTCAATAATTATACACCTGCCGTATTGATTATTTTTATGTTAAAAACAGCATATACAGAAATAAAACGAGCAATGTTTTTAATTATTGTATTTCTTATATTAATATTTTATTGGTTTGTTCATATAAAGTTTAAAATCATTTATGGTTTTAAAAGGTGGTAAACACTCATAGTTCCTACACAGGTATATTAGTGGCTCCGGGCCAGCCGGTTTTGCCCTCAACATTGGGAACACAATGGTTTCAATAGCTGATGCCATCATTATATTGTAGGGTAAGTAATTATTTAAAATTTGCCGGGCGTAAAGATGGGCGCTGTTACCCAGCACCGCTATCTCATTCAATCCAACGGCATATTGCTGTAATAAAGAAGCCCAAACTCCAAAAGAGCCTGGATATTTTGTAACAGATTCATTAACTGTTTGTAGCATTTTAATTGCTCTGTGTGCCCACCGGGGTTCATTAAAAATGATCGAAAGCTTAGAAAGATTAGTTGCCATAACACTATTGCCGGAAGCTGTTGCGCCGTCATAAATCTCCTTCTTGCGAATAATGACGTCCTTTTGACCCGAATGGGTAAAAAAGAAAAAGATACTGTCCTGATCGCTGAAATTTTCAATTACATATAAAGTGTATTTCCGGGCGTGTTCCAGGTATATTTCATCAAATTCCAACTCATATAATTGTAAGCATGCTGCAATAAGATAAGCGTAGTCATCTAAAAATGCCGGATATTTTGCGACTCCGTCTTTACAGGTATGCATCATTTCTGCAGAATCAAGGCTTTTCTTTAAGTTAATTTCAATAAACTTAAAATTATTCTCTGCTAACTTTCCTAACGAATCATCGTTTAAAACAACAGCGGCTTTAGCAATAGATTTTAACGCCAACGCATTCCAGCTTAAAATAATTTTATCATCCAATGCGGGCTTTATGCGTTTATTTCTTTGGATATTTAATTTTTGAAGCCCCTCTGAAATAATTTTGTTGAATTGGGTTTCTTCGATATTTTTTGAAGCAATAAATTCTTCGGGCATCTTGAGCAGGCGTAAAATATTTGTAGCCTCCCAATTTCCTTCGTCTGTCACATCA
>JBGSIG010000737.1:0-2138 GCA_041742655.1 Ferruginibacter sp.
GTTTACACACTATTTTTATAACGCTGCCGGCGACCGCGTAAAGAAACTTACCCGCAAGGGCCAGAAACTTGAAGTGACGGTGTATGTGGATGGAGGCATTTTCGAACTTACTTATACCAAACCCACCGGTGGCAGTATTGAGAACAATCTTCACTACAACACGATCTATCTCAGAGATGGCAATTCAAGAATTGTATCTGCCCGGGTTGGCAACAATATAGATGACTCCACCCCAGCATTAAAATACACGATTGAAGACCACCTGGGTAATTGCACTGTGCTGCTCAATAGCAATGGTAACCTGGTTAGAAGAGAAGAGTTTTACCCTTTTGGAGAAACTGCTTTTGGGAGTTATGCTTTTAAAAGATACCGTTTTAATGGAAAAGAAAAGGACGAGGAATCAGGGCTCTATAATTACGGGCAGCGGTATTATGCACCGTGGCTGTGTAGGTTTGTGAATGTGGACCCGATTGCGGAGAAGTTTGCTGACCTGTCTTCTTATAATTATGCAGGGAATAAACCTGTAACCAAGGTAGATCAAGAAGGTCTTCAGGAAAAAGGCAGGAAAGAAAGCCCGCAAAAAGGTGAGACTGGAAATAAAGAAACAAAGGACAATGGCCAAGAAGAAAAGAATGAGACCCCGGTCAATATTGCGCCTATCCCTGAAGAGGTACAAGCAGAAATTGATGCTGCCATAGCTGATGCCTTGGCAAATGGGAACAATATCGAGATCATTGTAGATCAAACGGTAGATGGCTATAATGTTAGCATCGATAGCTGGTCAGGTGATCGATTATCTGAGCCGGAAAACTCCGGACTAACTATACAACAGGATCCTGAATTCGCGATTCGTGACCAGAAACGTGAGCTAGTAAAAAATAAAGAAAATAATCACACGGAAAATACAAAAGACCGTAATCAGGAAATGGAGAATATACCTTCATTACCAGCGCAGCCAATAGAACCTTCTGAGCATGCAAAGAATCCCATGAATACTGAGGATGCTCTTCGCAAGGCTGTAGGCCTTATAATTACTATTAAAGACTTAGTCTTCAGCAAAGGTGAGGCTATATTAAAATCTTTAGGAAAAGCTCCCTTAAAATTGGGCACTTTCGCTAAAGGTCTGCCAATAATTGGCCTCATTTTCGCAATTGCAGATGCTTTGATCGATGGATCTCAAAATAATTGGAAGAGGAACTCACTTATTAAAGGTGCAATTGGGATTGGTATTGCAGTAGTAGGAGTAGTTGCCTTTTTTGCAGCCGCTCCAGTAATTGGTGTAGTTGCTGGTGTGGCTGCAATTGGGTTCACCATTTGGGACTTAAGTGGTGGATTGGACGAGACTTTAGACAGAGTGTTCGAACCAAATAAAATTAACACAGTAACTCTTTAATGATGCGTAAAATCCATAATTTGGTCTTCATACTATCTATTAAAATAGTAAGAAGAGTACAGTCTCATGCAACTTTTAAAAGTATTGACACCCTTGAGCAAGGAGCTATGGCCATGCATTTTTTTATTTTGGGCCATTTACTGTTTACAGTAACATACCCTTTCATGGAATTCGTTTTTAAAATGAGCGGTAGTCAGATTAAACTGGCATTTGCGGGTATTCTTTTTTCAGAATACATCTACACATATTTCATATTACTGCGAGCTAAGAAATGGGAAAAAATCGAGCATAGAATTGATAATTCTATGGCCAAAACACTCAGAGATCGTTATTTTGGTCTATTTTCACTTTTTTATATCATTTATTACTCGATTACAATAATCGCTTTCATGTTGATCAATTGCACATATTCACCATCCTGATTTTAATTGATTAGTAGGCGGAATGGCTAAAAGGTTCAAATGCGAAAAGTGCTCATGAATAACCATATCCCAGAGTCTAGTTACACCACAAATGGCTCTTATGGACGTAATTTTATTCATACTTACAGCAACACGTCTACCGAGATCAACCACCTGAGCTCTTTTGATGTAAGCTCCAACAACTTTACCAATACCTACGATGCCAATGGCAACCTTACAAAAGAAGGTACCACCCGCTACCTGGTTTGGGGGCACAACGACAAGCCTGTAATTTTTTACAACCGCGTAGGTACCTCCACGCCAACTGTGTTTACACACTATTT
>JBGSIG010000738.1:0-5420 GCA_041742655.1 Ferruginibacter sp.
AATAAGTAGAGTATTCATCTGCAAAAGCCAGGCGCATTTCTGCAACCGTTTTAAAAGCAAAGTTGCTGCTCTGTATAATCGGCGGGGCCACTGCGTTAAAATAATTTTCTCTGTCTTCTGCCAGTTCATTGATGATGTACGAGATATCCATTTTGTTTTAATTATCGTTTTGTAAAATGCTTTTTTTCTTTCTGTGTAGTATAAAATACATCAAAATAAAAACTGACAATACCGCCATGCCTGTTAGCGCAGCAGAAGGATCCTCAATGGCAATGCTGATACCGACAAAAACATACGCCGCCATAAATATCAGAGGCAACAACGGATAAAATTTCATTTTGTAGATGCCGGTACCGTCAAGGTGTTTTGCTTTTTTACGAAACCAAAAGATAGTAGCGCTGCTGAGCACCATTCCAAAACAATCGAGGAATATGGTAAAGGTCAATATTTTTTCAAACTGCTGCGAGAAGAAGAGTATGATGATACACATGGCAGCAAACACCGTTAAAGAAAGCGTAAATACAGCTGTTTTTTTATTTTGAGTGGCAAATATTTTTGGCAAACTTCCATCCTCGCCCATGGCAAACATTACACGGGGATTGCTAAGCAAAAGCCCGTTTACATAAGCCAATACTCCTAAAAAAAGAAAAGCTGAAAAAACAGTGGCGCCTGTTGTGCCAAATATTTTATCAATAACTACGTAGGCAATTTCCTTTTCTCCCTTCATCCGGTTAAACCCAATCAGGTTATAATAACTTAAATTCACCAACAGGTACAAAATAATAATGATGACGATGCCCACAAAAATCCCTTTGGGAATATTTTTTGCCGGATCTTTTACTTCACTGCCAAAATTGATGGTTTGCTGATAACCGCCGTAGGTAAATGATACGGCAATAAGGCTAACGCCAAGGCTTTTTATCCAGTCCCTCCAACTGGTGGATGCATGTTGCACAGTCGTCTCCACCGCATCATTCGCGGCATACTTATCCGGAAAAAATAAGGCCGCTATCAGCAGCAGCACCATGGCTATTTTTATGAGCATCAAAACATTTTGTGTTTTTGAACTCATTTTTAATCCGCCTAAATTAATAACGTAAAACCCAATAATGGCGGCACAACTAACCAGTGCCTTATCTATATCTGTAAAATTGCCAGGGAATAACTTTAATAAATAACCACTGCCTATTAGCGCCACGCCACTTAAGCTAGCCGCATTGCTTACCAATATTAAACAGTTAATTGCAAATGCTACGCTGGGGTGGTAAGCTTTTGCAAACACTTTGTAATACCCACCGGTTACAGGGTAACGGCTCCCAATTTCGGCATAGGTTAAAGCGCCACACAAAGCCACCAGCCCACCTATAAACCAGGCGCTGAAGTATACAGATGGCGCAATGGCGTCTTTGGCACTAGTGGCCGCTGTTCTAAAAATACCCATGCCTATTACAAATCCCACAACAATCATAGTCAGCGAAAAAAAATTCAGCTTGTTTTTTACTTGCATAGTGAAAAGATAATGAAAGGCTTTTATAAAGTATTAAAGCATCAAAAAAATTAAATGATTTATGCGCCCCGTCATAAAAGTATTATTGTATTTACATACCTTTGCCGTATGTTCAGGCAAATAACAGCCATATTATTAATTGTAGCGTTCATAGCTCAAAGCTTCAGCGGCACGTTCGTCATGATTAATTATTATGTTAATACCGCTGCCTTTGCCAAAAACTGCGTTAACAAAGCAAAGCCTAAAATGCATTGCAATGGAAAATGCCAGATGATGAAAAAATTGCAGGAAGAAGAAATCAAAGAACAGCAATTACCCGCCGGAAAATTTAATAATAAAATTGAAGTACTTTATTCCGAATCATTTAATTGTTGTGTTGCAACTCCTGTAACTATTTTAGATAAAGCAACCCCACGAAAATTGGATCATAATACGCAAGACATTTCCTTAGACTTCTTTCATCCGCCGCAGGCATAGGTTACCACACCATTTTTTCCTGAATCTTTCGATTTATCATTAATTATTTTACCATGCAATTACGTAACGGTAGCATGGAAAGTATTGACTATTTGCATACGCCACAAAACAGTAAACGTTTTAATAAGTTTAGGCAAATGGTACAATTCATTCTCGTGCTTGCTATCATCGCAATGGCGGTAATGGTCATTCAATTATATCTATATATTAAATAAAACAAATAATGAGAAAAATACTAAGTATTACTTTATTAGCAGCAATTATATTGAGTTCTTGTAAAAAAGACGAAGTGACTGACCCAAATGCGAAAAGCGATATCACGCTTGAGTTTGATAATATTGTCGGCAACGCTGACCTGGCTTTAAATACAGCAACTTATACCAACTCAGTCGGCGAAGCCTACACCATATCAAAATTTGATTACTATATCAGTAACATTAAGTTGAAAAAACCAGGCGGAACAGAATACATTGTTCCCCAAGATAATTCCTACTTTTTGGTTAAAGAAAGTGACGCAACAACACATAAAATAAACCTAAGCGATATACCTGTTGGTGAATATAATCAAGTAAGTTTTACTCTGGGCGTCGATAGCCTGCGTTGCACTGCTGACATCAGCAAGCGTACAGGTGCTTTAGACCCAGCGGCGGGTGGAACAGGAATGTATTGGACCTGGAATAGTGGGTACATATTTTTAAAAATGGAAGGTACGTCTCCTGTTTCTGCGATGCCTGATCAGGAAATTTTTTACCATATTGGCGGCTTCGGCGGTATGACGGCCCCAACTATCAACAATATAAAAACAATTACGTTAGATTTTCCTGCAGGTATAATTGCAAATGTGAAGGTGGGTAAAAAACCAGACGTTCACTTATTAGTAGATGCTAAAAAAGTGTTAGATGGCACTACCAATATCAGTATTGCCACCAGCCCAATGATTATGTTTGATGGGGCGTCTGTAAATGTTGCCAACAATTATAAAAATATGTTTACTGTAGATCATGTTCACAATGATTAAGAAAAATCTATTGAGCAGAACCTTGCTGTATTGGTTGGGTTCTGCTACTTTTTTACTGGCATGTTTTTTAGCCTCTTGTTCAAAAGAAAACGTGGGCACAGATATGTCTTTTCAACTTGTTGTGCCTTCTAATTTCCCCGCATTAAAATATGATATAGCAAACAATCCAATTACCCAAAATGGCTTTGTACTTGGCCGTACACTGTTTTACGATGGGCTTTTATCTTCTACCAATACCATTAGTTGCGGAAACTGCCATCAACAGTCTGTGGCATTTGCACATGCAGACCATACTGTTAGTCACGGAGTATTTGACAGGTTAGGAACAAGGAATTCGCCGGCTTTACAAAACCTTGCTTTCAGCACCAGTTTTATGTGGGATGGAGGAATTTTTAATTTGGATCTTCAGCCCTTGGCGCCGATAGAAAATCACGTGGAGATGGATGAAAAGCTGGATGTATTATTGGATAAATTAAATAAATCTGATAAATACAAATCGCTTTTCAAAAATGCTTTTGGCACCGAAGAAATAAGTTCTGCAAAAATGCTAAAAGCTTTATCGCAGTTTATGGTGATGATGGTAAGTGCCAATAGCCAGTACGATAAATATGTAAGAAAAGAAGCGGGCGCAAATTTAACGGGCGATGAAATTGCAGGGCTTGAATTATTTAAAGCAAAATGCCAGAGCTGCCACGCAACCGATTTGTTCACAGACCAAACTTTTCGTAACAATGGCATTAATCCAACTTCATTAAATGATGTTGGGCGATATGCCATCACATTAAACGAAAAGGATAAATATACTTTTAAAGTTCCCAGTTTGCGCAATATTGAAAAAACAGCACCTTACATGCATGATGGCAGATTCAGAAATTTAGAAGCTGTACTGGAACATTATTCAAATGGCGTAACCAACAGCGCCACATTAGACCCCCTGCTCAATGCTAATGGAATTTTGGGCATTGCATTATCAGCAACTGAAAAGCAACAAATTATTTTATTTTTAAAAACATTATCTGATGAAGAATATATTAGAGACCGCCGCTTTGCGGAACAGTAAAAAATTAGCCGCTGTGGTTATTTTACTGTGCTTTTCATTTTCTGCATACGCCTGCGAAATTTGCGGCTGTTCTATCAACGGGTATTCTTTTGGTATTTTGCCGCAGTCTTTAAAAAATCACATTGGCATAAGATATACTTACAGAGATTTTCAATCTCAACACCTTATATCAGAGCGGGAATTTATATTGGGTAACACATCAACTGAGTTTTATAATTCAGCAGAATTGTGGGGCAGGTTCTTTGTTTCCAAAAAGTTTCAATTGATGGTGTTTATTCCATTCAACCATTTTTTAACGAATGAAGCAGGCGCAAAAACAAAAGCTGCGGGTATGGGTTACATTACTGTAGTAGGCAACTATACCGTGTACAATGATGCGGCCACCGGAACCACCAATTTTAAACAATCCTTATTGGTTGGCGGAGGTATAAAATTGCCAACGGGAAAATTTGATGTGTCTAAAAGCAGCCAGGAGCTTAACCCAAGTATTAATGCGGGCACTGGCAGCGTAGATTTTTTAACGGACATTATTTATAATTGCCGCTACAAAAAAGTGGGGGTGAACCTTGATGCCAATTACAGGATCAATACTTTTAACGGCCATGATTTTAAGTATGGCAATCGCTTTACAACTGCTGCCAAATTCTTTTACTGGAAAGATATAGGTAAAAAAACAACCTTATTACCCAATGCCGGTTTACTTTTTGAAAATGCAGCTAAAGACAACCATGGAGATGAGGTGCAAAATTTTAGCGGCGGCAACATCACTTATTTTAGTGCCGGCCTTGAAATATATGCCGGAAAAATAGTTATAGGTGGTACATTTAATCATCCGCTTAGCCAAAATATGTTTAAAGGGCTTGTGCAAACGGGTGATAATTTTTCGGTAAATGCAAGTATTATGTTTTAACAATAAAAAATTTATACAATGAAATACAGTTACGTAGTAATTTTTTTGGGCTCATTGCTTCTCTCTAGTTGTAATCAGAAAACCGCGGCGGTGCCAATGGAGGCCATGGCTACTATGGACAGCGCAAAGCAGGAGAACTCTTTTAAAAATTTAGCATTCGATGAGAAAAAAGATGTTGTTTGTGGCATGCCGGTTTCTGCTGGCATAAGCGATACACTTACTTATGAAAATAAATTGTATGGCTTTTGTTCCCCGGAATGTAAAGACGCTTTTTTGCAAGATCCTAAACAATTTATTGCTGTAAAAAAATCACTATTGTCCGACTAAATTATAAATAAAAAAGGGCAGTTCGTTAGAACCACCCATATTAGTTAAGTTTGAGTTACCACACAAAAACATGACTAATGAAGGATAAAGATAAAAGTTTTGCCGGACAGCCAGTATTATC
>JBGSIG010000739.1:0-3147 GCA_041742655.1 Ferruginibacter sp.
GATGCTGAAAGCTGGCTGAGTGTAGGGCTTATGAGTACTAAAGAAAATATAGACAATGATTATTATTATAACTTTTATAACGCAGCAGGAGAAATTATCGGCCCCGCAACACCAGACAAAATACCGGTTGATAGTGTTAAGCAGGATGTAGGCTGGGTAAGGCGCCCGACAGACAGGTTGCTAACCGTAGGTTTATTTTTACAGGATTATCTGGCTACCAATAAAAATTTCAGGGTACATCTTAATATTATTTATGGCAGCAATATGCCTTTTAATATTCCCGATAATCCACGGTACCGAAATGCGCTGATCATTGACCCATACATACGGGTGGATATTGGTTTTAGCGCTTTATTGTATGAAAAAAGCAAAGCAAGAAGCCATAGCCCTTTCAAAGCTTTTAATAATATCTGGGCAAGTTTAGAAGTATATAATTTAATAGACAGGCCAAATACCATCTCTTATCAAACTATAAAAGATTTTTCAAATACTGTTTATAGTATTCCCAACAGCCTAACTCCCAGGCTCATCAATTTTAAAATTTTGGGAAGATTTTGAATCTCTAGATTTCTTTCCTAAAGAGCCGCTTATACAATACATAAATTTTTCAGTCAATAATTTTCTATTTTTACTTTCTAACTACAAAACCATTTAATAGCTATGTCTGCATTAAAAAAACTGTTCATTCCTGTTTTGTTACTGACATGCATAAACGCTGTTTTTGCACAATCGAAACAGCCTGCCAGCAAAACTTTTGGTATTAAATACGAAAAATTTGTTTTGGATAACGGGCTTGAAGTAGTGTTGCACGAAGATCATTCTGATCCTATTGTAGCGGTAGCAACTATTGTGCATGTAGGTTCTAACCGCGAAAAACCGGGAAAAACGGGTTTTGCGCATTTTTTTGAACACATGTCTTTTAATCATTCAGAAAATACTCCCCGTGGCGCAAACCGCAAACTAATACCCGAGTGGGGTGGAGATCGCAATGGAGGTACCTGGAGTGATGGAACTATTTATTATGAAGTAATTCCTAAAGATGCGTTTGAAAAAATATTGTGGATAGATTCTGACAGGTTTGGCTACATGATAAACACCGTTACAAAAGATGCGCTTGAAAAAGAAATACAGGTGGTAAAAAACGAGAAGCGGCAGAACTACGACAATGTACCGTATGGCAATACCAGTGAAGTTATCCTGGGTAACTTATATCCAACAAATCATCCGTACAACTGGACAGTAATTGGTTTGTTGCCCGACCTGCAGGCAGCTACGCTGGAGGATGTGAAAGAATTTTACAACAAATACTATGGCGCTGCCAATGCCACATTGGTTATTGCAGGCGATATTGATATTGCCAAAACAAAAGAAAGGGTAAAGCTTTGGTTTGGCGAAATACGACAAGGGCCGGCAGTAGAACCTATTAAACCACAACCTGTAAAACTTGCAACAACAAAATCATTTTATTTTGAAGATAATTTTGCCAAACTACCAGAACTAACCATTGTGTACCCAACGGTGGAACAATATAACAAGGATAGTTACGCCTTAAATGTATTGGCCGAATTGCTCAGCGGCAGCAAAACTACCCCGCTGTATACCACCATTGTAGAAAATAAAAAATTAGCTCCGAATGTAGTTGTCTTTCAAAGAAGTAAAGAAATTGCCGGTGAATTTTATATAAGGGTAAGAGCCAATGCAGATACCAAATTAAATGATGTAAAGACTGCCGTTGATGAGGCTTTGAATTCGTTTGATACAAAACCTATTGATGATAAAGACCTGCAACGCATTAAGGCAAAACTGGAAACCAATTTATATGAGAGCATTGAAAGTGTATTAGATAAAGCGCAACGGCTTGGTACAGATAATGAATTTAAAGGTGATGCCGGTTATATAACTAAGGAAGCCGCCATACTACAATCAATTACAAAAGAAGATGTAAAAAGAGTATTTAATCAATACATAAAAAACAAGCCATTTATAGTAACCAGTTTTGTGCCCAAGGGCAAAAAAGAGCTGGTGCTTGACAATGCTGTAGCGGCAACAATTTGGATAGAACCCATAGTGGCAGGCGTACAGAACGAAAACGTTAGTCCCGGCGCAGATGCCGATTTTGTAAAAACAAAAACAAAGCACGATCGCTCTGAACCTGCTTTTGGTGAAATGCCTTTATTTAAGATGCCGCCCATCTGGACAGAATCATTAACAAATGGAATGAAAGTCTTTGGGTTGGAAAGCAATGAGATTCCGTTGGTAAACTTTGAGGTGGTATTAAGTGGCGGACACTGGGCCGATCCTTTGCAAAAGTCTGGCGTAGCCTCGCTGCTGGCCGGTATGCTGATGCAGGGAACCGCCAGTAAAACTCCGGCACAGTTAGAAGAAGCCATTGATATATTGGGTGCCTCCATAACTGTCAGCAGTAATAATGAAGAAATGCGTATAAGGGCCACCTGCCTGCAACGTAACTTTGAACCCACCTTTGCACTACTTCAGGAAATGTTGCTGCAACCACGGTGGGATACAACAGAATACAAACGTTTATACAAGGCGCTGCTCACAAATTTAAAAGGAAGAGAAGCCAACGCAACGGCCATCGCAAGTATTAACTTTTATAGATTGATTTATGGCGATCAGCATATTTTTGGTTACCCGGCTTCCGGCACCTTGCAGACTGTTGCAGGTATAACTTTAGATGATCTTAAAGCATATTACAATAATTATTTTTCGCCGTCTGTTGCCGCATTTAATGTAGTGGGCGATGTAAGTAAAGAAAGGATTAACAAGGCGTTGTCAGGCTTGCAAAAAGACTGGAAAACAAAACCGGTAACATTGCCTTCTTACACAATTCCGCAGCAGGTAAATGGCGGTAAGGTATATTTTATTGATGTGCCCGGCTCAAAACAATCTGTATTGTATGTAGGCAAATTAGCTCTTTCTAATAATAACCCTGCCAGCGACCGGCTTGATTTTGCCAATGAAGTATTGGGCAGCGGATCGAGCGGAAAACTTACGCAGGTATTGCGTATTGACAAAGGCTATACCTACGGCGCCAACTCCATATTAATTAAATCAAAAGAAACAGCGCCATTTTTTGCTGTTACAAGTGTAAGGGCCAATGCCACGCTTGCTTCCATGCAAATTAGT
>JBGSIG010000740.1:0-2096 GCA_041742655.1 Ferruginibacter sp.
AATATTGGCCTTATGTGTAAGGCCGGGTTCTCTAAAATGAACCTGGTCATCAATAACACCCGGAAGTAAAAATTTGCCTTCACAATTTATCTCTGTGGCACCACGTTTATTGTCCAGTTGTGAACCTATTTTTTCAATGCGTTCACCATTTGTTAAAAGGTCGAGTGTCTGAATTTTTCCTTCATTTACAATATGTATGTTCTTAAAAAGGTACTTTTGCATATATTAAAAAAATTGTTAGATAAATTATCAAAATCCAATGCAAATTATCAAAAGCCTGTTTAAACTGCTTGTTTTTATTTGCCCGGTTATGGCAACGGCTCAGTCAACCTATTTACCCGAGGGAGATAAGGGCTATCATTTTATCGACCGCATGGAAATCAAGCAGCAGGTAAATACAGATATTAACTTTTCTACCATCAAGCCCTACAATAGAAAATTTATTGTAGAGGAGACTGAATATTTCGACAGCGTTTTACGGGCTAACGCAGATTCACCTGTCGATCTCAAAAGTATTCATCCCAAACTTACCCCTATCGATGAGTATAATCAGAACAGTTTCTACATGAACAATTCGGAGTGGTATACCGGGTCAAATGAAAGTTTTTTAAGCAAGAAGCCGTTTCTGAAATCTTTATATGTTACAAAATCTAACATGTTTGAAGTTAATATTAAAGATTTCTTTTTGGTAGTTAATCCAATATTACAACTTCATGTTGGTAAAGAAAGCGGGAATGACAATACACTTTATTTAAACACCCGCGGTATTAATGTACGGGGTATGATAGCAAAAAAAGTAGGCTTTTATACAAGCCTTACTGATAACCAGGAAAGCGGGCCATCCTACTTTAGACAAAGAGTAAACACTTTTAGAGCGGTGCCCGGTGTTGGCTTTTATAAAAACTTTAAATCGAACGGGTACGATTATTTTGATGCAAGGGGATATGTCTCGGTAAATGTTGCTAAATACATTGATTTTACATTTGGTTACGATAAAACCTTTATTGGCAATGGTTACAGAAGCTTATACTTTGGTGCCGACGGAAACAGCAACCTGTTTGCAAAAATTAACCTCAAAATATGGAAATTAAACTACGAGCTTATTTATAGCGAACTAATACCACAATTTATAAAAAGAGGCGATAGTTTACTGGATAAGAAATATGCCACGATGCACCATTTAAGTGTAAATGTTACCAAGTGGCTGAATATTGGATTATTTGAAAGTATCATTTTTGGAAGAACGAATAGTTATGAACTTTCGTACCTTAACCCGTTTATCTTCTTCAGGTCTGTGGAAGGCTCTTTGGGTAGCCCCGATAATGCCATGTTTGGGTTAGATTTTAAAGCTAATGTGGCGCATCATTTACAGTTTTACGGACAGTTTATGCTGGACGAATTCAAATTGGATCAGGCAAAAGCCAATACAGGGTGGTGGGGAAATAAATGGGGATTACAGTTGGGCGCTAAATATATAGATGCATTTGGAATACCCAATCTTGACCTGCAGCTTGAATCAAATAGTGTAAGGCCATTCACGTACTCGCATTATGGTACCATTGCAAACTACACGCACTACAATCAGCCAATTTCCCATCCATTAGGAGCCAATTTCTCGGAGCTGATTGGAATAGTACGGTACCAGCCTGCGGTAAAATGGTATATCAATGCAAGAATTATTTATTATAAACAGGGCCTTGATAGTTTGGATGGAAGAAATTATGGCGCTAATCCTTTTAGAGATTATAACACCCGCGAAGGCGATTATGGTTATTTTATTGGCACAGGTAGAACAGCCAATTGCCTGAATGCTTCACTGTGCTTATCCTACGAGTTTAGAGAGAATTTATTTTTTGAATTAACGGGCCAGCAACGGAATTATGAAATTCTAAATGAGTCTACAAATAATTCATCAATGATTAGCCTGGGCCTTCGTTTAAATATCCGTAAGCGGGAATATGATTATTAAGTCAACGTCAACTTCGATGGAGTCTTGCTACTTACGGTCTTTAGGCTAAGTTTTGTCGTTGCCAGGCTATAACTTTTAATCCTTTCGAATAATGTGTCAAGTCTGGTTTTCTGGTTAGCGAAATATT
>JBGSIG010000741.1:0-4956 GCA_041742655.1 Ferruginibacter sp.
TTTTTCCATCAGTACCCGGGTTTGAATTTTTCACTACAAATGTGTTTGCAATAAACGACAGGAGGCCACGCTTTTTTTGCTTTCCTTTTTCGTTTCCCTTTGCCAGCACGTTAATTTTTAAATTATCGTATAAAAATTGTACTGTGCCACGGCATATATTGTTGTTGCCTGCCAGGTTCAGTGAAATGCCATTTATGTTCCCTTCCTCTATTTTAAAAAGGCCAAGCTTTTCAAACACCGGATTAATTGAAGGCACGGCCAATTTTCCCAATTGTGCATTTACTAAAAAATCTCCCTCTTCAGCTTTTGTAAGGTCGAAGGTGAAAGATGCTTTAAAATTACTGATGTTCATAAAAGAACATTCAGCATCAGCTTTCATGGTTTTGTTGGCCGCAATATTTTCCTCGTTATTTGTAATATTGGTTATTGTGCCGGCGATATTGGTAAACAATAACGTTGCACTTAGGCCCGATTTCGGATTTAGTTCTTCGTAACTCAAGTCGAGATTGATCACTTTGAGCGTGTCAACATCAATCGGGAAAGGTATTTTCATCAATTGCTGTTGCGGGTACTTTCCGAGTTTTGAGCCGTTAAATTCCGGTAAACTTTTGTCTTTGTAAATATAAAATTTCCCATCTTTCAATATTGCTTCCTTTGCCGAAAAACTTTCACTGGAAATTATACTCCACCAATCAATTTGTTTAAACATTACTTCTTTAAAAAATAGGTCATTTCTTTCTTTTACGAACGATAGCTTTTTTGAAAATTCTGCCTTATTTCCGCGGGGCTCAATAGAAAAATTATAAACTACAAGATCTTTTTTTAAAGCGTTAATTGAAATGGAATCCATTCCCATGTAATAAAGACTATCGCCTGTGGCCATTTTAAATTTACCCGCAGCTATCGTCGCATTTTCTGCATAAAGAAATCTGCTGCTGTCGAACTGTGTTGTAGAGTCTACCAGTATCCCAGCAAGATGAACGTTTACTTTATTAAACGTTATTGCCTTTTCTTTTTCTGCACTAATAAAATTGTGATGGATAAACTTCATGTTAGTGAGAGACAGTTGCTTAATAGATAAACGGTTTACCTGCTTCGAGAGGTGTTGGTAAAGGGTTTGAATACTTGCAGTATCTTTTTCCACCGGTTGACTGTGGTTTATTTTATGAAAAATTTCAAGTGTTGCGCCATCAATGTTAAGCGCTTCAAGATCTATTTTTTTACCAGAAACAAAGTCGGCGATATTTATTCCGCTAACGCCAATGCTACTTACAAAAACACTGAAGACGTCTGCGGGTCTTCTTCCGTTACTGTCGAGTGTAGCAACGAGGAAGGTATCGGGAATCAACCTAACGTTATCCAACATCAAAGTAGAATTTACAACATCTGCATGCAATGTATCAAATTCAATACTGTAAAGTCCATCCGAGCCATCCTTCACCAGACTTTGAATTTTTTCTTTTATTAACGGATTAAAGTCATCGAGCTTTCTAAACTTTAAGTAAAAAAAAATAAGGGCAATTAAAATAACAATTATACCTGCAATAAAGGGAAGCTTTTTTTTCATATGTGATATAGCATGTCTAAAAACATACCATCAATAATTACAGTTAGGCTTTTCACTTTAAAGCAGTAATGGCATTTAAATAGCGCAGTTTGAGGAATTTTTTACCCAAACAATTTCTTTCTATTGAGTTTACTTAGGCAAAATGCTGCATAACGTGTTGGTACTAAGGGCATGATATTTGGTTTGATTTATTATCCCAAAAAGTTAGGCGTGAATTTAAATGCTATGTCTGTCAACATTTTCAATCAATGCGATACTTTAAAATTGTTTTGGTATTTTAGACTAATTCCATTCCAGGTTTTCAGTAATTTTTTAATCGGTTTGATGTTGCAAGCTCTTGCTGTTTTACCCCGCAATTACAGGGAATTATTCACTTTCATGAACATAAAACAAAAGGTAGATGAAGCAATACCTAAAAAAGCCGGGCACAATGATTAACAATACAACCAACACTATCGACGACCTGCTGGCTCACCTGCGTGCGTATTTTCAAAAAAATAGTTTCTCCAGGAAAGACATTGATGAAATGCCACCGTTTCGTTCTGAACTGTTTACAAAACATCAAATGGAGCAGCATGCAGAAAGCCTGGCTGCAACCCACCAGTTGGATTATGAGGCAGCCCCGGAGCAGTTGATTAAAAGGTTATCAGAAAATGAAGAATTATTAACAGTGGTAGTAAACCTGTTGCAGGATGCCATAAAAGAAAAAAATAGAATAAGGCCGGCCGGTGAATGGCTGCTAGATAATTTTTATCTTATTGAAGAACAAATACTAACTGCCAAGCGCTATTTACCAAAGGGCTATAGCAAAGGATTGCCCCGTCTAATTAATACCTCCTCAGCAGGGCTTCCGCGGGTATACGATATTGCCCTCGAAATTATTTCGCATAGCGATGGCCATGTAGACCTGGCAAGCCTCACCAGTTTTATGGTAGCTTATCAAAAAATAAATTATCTCACCATTGGCGAACTATGGGCTATTCCAATTATGCTGCGCCTTGCACTGCTTGAAAATTTGCGTAGGGTTGTGGCAAGAATCGCTATCGACAGAATTGATGAAAGCCTTGCAAACAACTGGGCAGATAAAATGATTGCAAGTGCAGAAAAGAATCCCAAAGATCTGGTGTTGATTATTGCCGATATGGCAAAAGCAAACCCACCAATGGTAAGTGCATTTGTAGCGCCTTTTACACAAAAGCTACAGTGGAAGGGCACCGAACTTTCACTCACCCTCACCTGGCTTGAACAACACCTTGCTGACCAGGGAACAACCATCAGTGCAATGGTGCAGCATGATAATCAGCGCCAGGCTGCAGACCAGGTATCCATGAGTAACAGTATTAATAGTCTTCGTTTTCTGGCAAAAATAGACTGGCGTGATTTTGTGGAATTGATGAGTGTGGTGGAGCAAACGCTGCGTGGTGATATTGACGATGTTTACACCAACATGGATTTTCAAACAAGAGATAACTACCGGCATGCGGTGGAAAAAATAGCAAAGAAAAGCAACTTGCCCGAAAATGAGATTGCCACTATGGCCATTGCGCTGGCAAAAACAAGTGCCAATAAAAATGAAAGCGCCCGAAAAACCCATGTTGGATATTACCTTACAGGCAACGGGCTTCGTGAAACAGAAAAGCTTGCACAAGTAAATTTGAAGGGCATTGGTTTGATTAAAGAAAAACTGCATGAAAATATGCGGCCATTGTACATCGCCGGTTCCTTTTTGCTAACGCTTTTAATTTCGGGGGGGCTGCTTTTAAAAGCCTATAGCGATGGCATAGGCCAAAATAACCTGTTTCTTTTGAGCCTGCTTTTTTTGTTATGCGCTTCTCATTTGGCATTGGCAATTGCTAACTGGCTGGCCACTTTGTGGGTGAAGCCACGGCAATTGCCAAGAATGAATTTTCGTAATGGTATCCCTTCAGGTTACCGCACTTTGGTGGTTGTTCCATCCCTACTTTCCAATGCAGGCCAGGTGCAGGAGATGATAAAAGAATTGGAGGTGCGCTTTATTGCCAACCGCGATAGAAATTTAATTTTTGGCCTGTTGACAGATTTTAAAGATGCTAATGTAGAAGTGCTGCCCGGCGATGATGAACTGTTGAATTTAGCCATAGCTGAAATTAAAGAACTGAATAGTAAATACGGACGGGATAAAGACGATACTTTTTTTCTTTTCCATCGTCCACGAAAATGGAATGCCAGGGATAAAATATGGATGGGGTGGGAGCGCAAACGAGGTAAACTTACTGAATTAAATTATTTATTGCGGGGAAATGGTGCAGACAGATTTTGTGCTATAGTTGGAGAACAGGATGCCTACCTGGGAGTGAAATTTGTAATTACGCTGGATGCCGACACACAATTGCCAAGGGATGCTGCCTGGAAATTAGTTGGCATGATGGCACATCCGCTTAACCGTTCACAATACAGCGAAAAAAAGAAAAGGGTGGTGAACGGCTATGGCATTATTCAACCGCGTATAGCCATCAGTCTGCACGGCGCAGTGCGTTCTTGGTACACACGTATGCACGAGAATGATTCCGGCATTGATCCCTATACCAGCGTAACTTCGGACGTTTACCAGGATTTATTTTCCGAAGGTTCTTATATCGGCAAAGGAATTTATGAAGTTGATATATTTACAAAAGTACTGGAAAGCCGTTTTCCTGAGAACAGGATATTGAGCCACGATTTGCTGGAGGGCGCTTATATACGTTGTGCGTTTGCAAGCGATGTTCAGTTGTACGAAGAGTATCCCTCAAGGTACAGTGTTGATATGAACCGCCGCCACCGCTGGATACGCGGCGACTGGCAAATTGCAAGCTGGTTTCTTCCTTATGTTCCCGGTATAAGAACGGTGCATAAAAATCCCTTATCATCTCTATCCCGGTGGAAAATATTTGACAACCTGCGGCGCAGCCTGATGCCCATTGCCTTGTTGTTAATGCTGTTGCTGGGCTGGACATTTTTACCATCACCCTGGTTTTGGACGCTATGTGTTTCAATAATAGTGGTATTGCCTTCATTAATTATTTCAGCATGGGGTATTTTAAAAAAGCCCGATGATGTACAGTACCGCCATCATGTCCAGAATTCCATACAGGCTGTTTACAGAAATATTTTGTATGCTGCCTTTACCGTAATTTGTTTACCCTACGAGGCATTTGTAAGCCTGGATGCCATAGTCCGTACTTTATGGAGAATGCTTGTTTCAGGCAAAAAAATGCTGGAGTGGAACCCTTCTGGGTTCGACCAGGGGCAGTATAAAGCGTTGTTTTCGGTTTATAAAACAATGTGGTTTGCTCCTTTTATTTCGTTGGCCGCTTTCATTTATTTTGCTTTATATTCTCCACTTACTTTATTGATAGCATTGCCATTTCTAA
>JBGSIG010000742.1:0-7132 GCA_041742655.1 Ferruginibacter sp.
AAAAAAAAACAATTCAACAGTCAGATTAATTTCAATTAAATATTGGCTGGCGGCAGCGTCCGTTTTATTGATCGTTGCACTGGGTGTAATCTTTTTTAACCAACCTGGTGGAAAAGAAAAAATATTTGCCACTTATTATAAACCTGATCCCGGCATGATTAGCAGGATGGGCAATACTGATAACTATGAGTTTGACAGGGCTATGATTGATTATAAAACAAAGAATTATGATACAGCAATAGCAGTATGGGAAAGTTTGTTGGCTACAAACACATCCAATGATACACTGAACTACTTTGTTGCGTCCGCCTACCTTGCTAAAAATCAAAACGACAAAGCACTGGAATATTTTCAGAAAGTTATTGCAGTTTCAGATTCTTATTTTTTAAAAGAAGCATACTGGTATACAGGTTTGGCAATGGTAAATGAGGGCAGAACAAAAGAAGCCATTCCGTATATAGAGAAATCGGAACATTCCCAAAAAGAAGCACTTTTATTGAAACTAAAACAATAGGGCCGCTTTTCATTTTTCAATTTATTAATGCTATGTTTTTCAGGGTATTCAAATATTGCATCGTACTATTTTGTTATGTCTTTACTAGTTTTTACGTACAGGCTCAAAGTAAAGGGATAGCAGCAATTGAAAAGGCGCTCAAAGAAAACAATGTTGAAAAAGCTGATGAACTTTTACAATCAATAATTTCCACCTGGTATGCAGAAGCAAAAGCTGATTCGCTCGTTAACTATATTTTTTATATTGGCAAAATAAGCCAGGAAAAACGGGGTACAAATCACGCTGTTAAAAAAGTAAAGCTATTCCTGGAAAAAATTAAAAACATTTCTAACAACCCGGCAACATTGCGACAGGCATACATTGAAGCCGCCGAATTTTATGGGTCTGTCGGCCTGAACAAAGAAGCATACATAGCAGAACAAACAGCCATGCAATTTGCTATGGCAATGCCCGGTAAAACCGGCAGCCAACTGGCATTAATTGAAAACAACCTGTCAACTTATGCGCAGCGGTCAGGAGATATTGCATTGTCAAAATTACACACCCGGCAAGCGATAAACCATTTGCTGACAGATAAAAATCCAGATTTCGAAACATTGTATATTTCTTACAATGGAATGGCGGCGGCTATGTGGTATTCTTCGAAAACAGACAGCGCATTGTATTACTACAACAGCGCCCTGGCGGCACTGGCAAAAGCGGCACCTACTCCAAGAAACCAGTTTTACCGGGTGGCGATTATTGAAAATAATTTGTCTGGCTTATACCAACTGCAGGGAAAAGCAACTGAAGCAATTAAGGTACTTTCTGCTGCCATTCACAACCTTAAAAGCTATCGGGCGTCAAACGAATCAGACACAAAGAAAACGACTGCCGTTACCTTTCAGCTTGAGGCAACCGACAACCTGGCCGGCATCTACAAAGAACTGGGTGACCTGAGAAAAACCCAGGACTTGCTTGAATATTCTTATCAACAAAAGCAACAGCATTTACCACCGGGTAGTCCCGGAATTTTTATTTCAAGAATATTGCTCGGGCAACTGTACTTTGCACAAAGAGACTACGACAAATCATCTAACTTTCTCAATAGCGGCTTAAAAGAAATTTCAACATCAGACGGAAATTATCTCACCTGGCAGGGTGATGCATGTAACACGCTTGCCCTGTTGAATGATGCAAAAAAGGATATAAGCGGGGCAGCCTATTTTTATGAAAAGGCAGATAGCCTGTATGAGGCAGCTTCGCAAGGCGAATACGATAATATTTACCTGGAATTTTTAAGAAACGCAGCCTTGTTTTATGCCGAAAATGGGCAGCCTGAGAAGGCCCTTACAAAAGCAAATAAGGGATATTTGTATGTTGAAAAAAATGATGGTCCTGTTACGCTGCCTGCCTTTTATCAATTGCTGAATCTTTCAGAGGTATATTTCTTAAGCGGCCGTTTTAAGCAATCGCTTGATTACAGCAACAAAAGCCTGCAGGTAGTAAATAAGCAATTACTTACCAGCAATAATTTATTAGACTCCATCAGGATGGAATTAAAAAAGCCCAAAGCAATTTTACAAAAGGGAAAGGCAACTTATGAATTGCTGCCCAAAAAAGATGTCGCAAGTCTTACTGCTATTTTAAACGATATGAATGCCGCATTATTAATTTTAGAAAGGCAAAAAACAGTACTTAGCGATCCTGCTGATATTGGTTTACTTATTGCCGACCATTCAGCATTGTTGGATTTTATCAAAAAATTAAATTATGATTTGTACGGCATCACAAAAGACCAGGCGTATATCGACCGGATTGTAAGCCTTCATGAATCGGGTGTATATAATAGAATAAGGTCACGCTTGGATAAAAATGATTCTATACAATTTTCAAATGTTCCGGAAAGCACACGCTCCAACGAGCGCAATTTAAAAGCTGCTATTTCACAAGCTTTGGAAGGTAGTGAATCACATGATGTAAAAATGCAACGGTATGTAAACGCTATTGAAAAAAGAAATCAATTCCAGGAAAAACTGCGTGTTGAGCAACCGCGGTACTACAACCTGCGGTATGCTGCTATCTTTAAATCATTGGAAAATATACAGGATATTATAGCCGAGAAAACAACGCTTATCCGTTATTTTTTTATTGATAAAAAACTATTTGCGTTGGTTGCCGATCGTGATCAAAAAGAAATTTATTCAATTAATGACAGTGCATTGGCCGAACGCATAACAGCATTTTCAAAAAATGGAATGAATAGCGAGGTTGTATCCGAAGTGCTGTACAATCTTTACCAGCAGCTTTGGGCACCCATAGCCAATAGCATTAGATTCAAAAAAGTTGTGATTATTCCAGATGGAATTTTATACAATATAAATTTTGAAATACTTACACCAACGCACATTTTAAATTTTAAAGAGTTGGCGGTTAAAAGCCTTTTAGCTAACTATTCCATCTCTTATCAGTATAGTCTTTTTCTTTTAAAGGCGCAAAAGAAAGCACCTACACCTGTCAATAGTTTTATAGCATTTGCACCTGGCTTTTCTGACAAAATAAAAGAAACATATCGTTCTTTTTCAAAAGATTCGACGGATATTGATTTGCAGTATCTTTCCTTATTGCCACAACCTTTTTCCATTGGCTTAGCCAAAAACACCCAGTCTCTTTTTGGCGGCGAAACATTTATAGATGATCAATCAACCAAAAAATTATTTAAAGAAAACGCCGGTAACCACCAGATCATACACATAGGCACACATGCAGAATCCAACAACGATCATCCGGAATTTTCCAGGCTTATTTTCGCAAAGAGCACTTCATCAAACGAGGAAGATAACTCCTTTTTTGTAGAGGATATTTACAGTTGTAATCTCACGTCAAATCTTGCGGTGCTCACAGCTTGTGAATCGGGCAAGCCCGGTTACCAGGATGGAGAGGGAATGATATCTCTTGCCCACGCATTTAATTATGCGGGCAGTGAAAGTATCCTAACGGCCTTGTGGGAAATTGATGAGCAGGCAAGTGCAATAGTGGTAGAATCCTTTTACAAAGAACTACTTGCAGGGTTGCCAAAAGATGAAGCGTTGCGAAATGCAAAGCTAAATTACCTGAAGCACGCCAATGGTAGAATGGTGGCGCCGCAATATTGGGCGGGGCTTGTAATTATGGGTGATGTTTCCAGTATTTCTTTGAAAGAAAAAAAGAATCCTGCAAAAATAATTTTTATAGTATCGCTCTTTGTGTTGCTTGCCGGCGGCTACATTTTTTTAAAAAGAAAGAACATTTATAAAATCGGTTGATGAATTTAGATCCGGTAGTTTCGTTGGAATACATCGATTGATTTTTATATTTTTTCCTTTAAACTTGTATCTTACAATAATTGATAAGTTGCCTTGGCTGGCAGGTAGAAACCATCTTATGTAAAAAGTGGAATCATCAACTGCAACTTTAATCCCATAAACAAAGAGCATGAAAAAGCAATCCAGCCTTTTATTACTACTAATGTTGATATGCCTTTTAGGCAAGGCCCAGGATTTTAAGCTGTATCAAAAAATGTGGATGGTGCAGGGTGGCGATTCGCTGCCCTACAGGGTTTTGTTGCCCAAAGATTACGACGCTTCAAAAACATACCCCTTGATATTTTTTTTACATGGTGCCGGAGAGCGTGGCAGTGACAACGGAAAGCAACTGGTGCATGGAGGAAATTTATTTCTAAGAGACAGCATTCGAAATAATTACAAAGCCATCGTGGTATTTCCGCAATGTTCCCGGGATGATTATTGGGCCAATGTTTTAAGAGTAAATAATGATAGCGGAAAAAGAACTTTTATTTTTTTAGAAGATGGTGCGCCCGGAAAATACATGCAGATGCTACAGGAACTTTTAACTTATGTGCTGTCTGCATACCCGGTAAATAAAAAGCAGGTATATGTTGGCGGCCTTTCAATGGGCGGCATGGGCACTTATGAGTTAGTGCGTAGAATGCCCGGAACGTTTGCGGCAGCTTTTGCAATTTGCGGTGGTGCCAACCCAGCCACGGCTGTAAAAATGAAGAGTGTAAAATGGTGGATATTTCACGGTGCCAAAGACGATGTTGTGCTACCACACTATTCGCAGGATATGGCAATTGCTTTGAAGAAAGCCGGAGCCAGTGTTCAATTTACACTTTACCCAAATGACAATCACAATAGCTGGGACAGTGCTTTTGCCGAACCAGGTTTGCTTGCCTGGCTTTTTTCGCAGCATCAATAAGTTAATATTTTTTATTTTTAATCAATGGGTGTAATAACAAATAGTTATGAATTACGCAAACCAAATTAAAAATTACACCCGCTTTTTTCCCCTAGTATGTTTTATAAGTTGCTTATATTTTGAGAATTCAAACCTGCAAGCAACCAAGGCTGTTTGCGATACTGTATTAAACTTAGATTCATCTTCGTTGAAAATGATAAACGTATCTAGGAAAGGGAATAGGATAAATCCTGCATTTAAATATATTCAGTTGAACCTTGAGGGAACAGGATTGATGAATTATAAATGCGGGTACGATTCCATAGCAATAAGATTATGGTATGGTTACGGAACTGCAGAAATAGATGTTGTAGAAATCCGAAAACATTGTGATGGGTGGGTTGGGGAATACGCTAAAATTATTAACTATCTCGAAAATGGAAAAGTCTATAATAAAATCGGCAAAAAAAAATTCCTTTATCCTAAATCTGGCTGGGATTTCTTTACAAAAAAAATATTCGGGTTGGGTATTATGACATTGCCTGATTTTGGTGATATACCAGACTATAACCCAGCATCTGATGGAATGTGGATAGACGTTGAAATAGCCACTAAAGAATCCTACAGGGTATATACCTACTTACAGCCAGGAACAAAAAAAAGTGATATTAAAGAAGCAAATACCCTAGAAACATTTTTGAAACTAATTGAAAAGGAGTTTGATTTTAAACCTGTAGCAGAGATTTAGAGTTAGATAGTTGGACTATGGACAATAGTGTATGACCCTCAAATAGGAGCTTTGGTACGATAGAACCAACATAGTGCAGACTGTCGGGAGGTAAAAAGCGGTAACTATAATATTAAACAACAATTTGAATGGACGGAAGAACAGCTAAATTCAAAATCTTAATTTAAAGAGGAGGAAAATTACCAACCTATAATAATATTACCTCCTTTAATAATCATGTAACATAATAAGAGTCCAATCTTCTTTTTCTATAATAAATATACGGCAGGGTTGTTTGCCAACAAGCTGCAGAGTCTTCGAAAGAGATGACATCTTTTTGGAAGACTCTGCAGCATTAAATATCTTTCAGAAAGATGTCATCTCTTACGGCTGAGTGGCCTTCTGACAGGAAAACTTTGCAGTCAATAATATACGGGATAAAAATATTTTAGCAATTCCTCACCAATCACTTGTGGCCGCAACATCCGATGGCTATCTAATTTGAAATACACCACCTCTTTTTATTTCTTTCTACAATAAATATTAATTACTAAATTCACCATTTGTTAATATCTTCTATATGGTAAATTTTGTCCACCATTTTCCTCGATTGTATTTCACCTTAGGCCCATTTACGAAACTGCAAAAAAAGCTGGTGAACACCTATAAAATGACAGTTAATTTTTTCAAACCAATTGACAATTACATCAAAAAAAATGTGCTCCACAAAAAGCTGTTCCTGGTTAGTCTTATTTTAGTGACCAATACTTCCAATGCATGGGTTTATCCTGAGCACAGGCAAATTGCCCTGCTCGCCATTCAACACCTTAGCCCTGAGAACCGGGCATTGCTTAATAAACTTTGGTCGGAAGCCCGGAAGGGTTATGAAGCCCGGCTTACAGAATCTGTTATTGATGCCACCCAGGGTATAAAACCAACACAACTTGATTTTGGTGCGTGGTTTGGTATTTCAGGAGATCACAGTTGTTCGCCGGAAAATATGTTGTACAATGTGCTGCAAACAGATTGGATATTAAATGTTGCGGATATTGCGGCGCAATTGCAAATTAACATTGCAAATTCAAAAAACAATGCGGAGCACACAAATGCCGTTCGTGAATCTGACATAAAACTTCAAAGAGCTGATTTGGAATATGCCACAAGAGCGGGATCAAATAATGTTCATTTCCTGCTGGCACGCCCTGAACCAAATACAACCGCAAGAAAATATTTGCTAGCCTGCCTTAATGCAGGAACTGAATTGAATGCCCTTGGCGCATATGCATGGTTTCATACAAGTGCCATGTTAAAGGCAGATAAGTATGCAAAAGGAAATTTAACTGCAGAAGAAAATTCTGCATTAATGCTTTCAGCTTTAGCTGACGAAGCTTTTGCATTACACTTTCTCGAAGACTCGTATGCTGCAGGCCATATTGCCGGTACCTGGGGAAATGCTTCGGTGCGCAAAGGCACACATGATTATTATAATGAGAGAGGCCTTGAAATTGTGACCTGGGATGGCAAGCGGCAGATTGTGCTGGGAGACTCCTATATGCGTGCTGAAGATGCTGAATTTGCTGCAGCTGCTGTTCAGGTAAGCCTTGAACAATTGCTGAATGTTGCGGGCGGAAAAGTACCATTGGGTTACGAAGGTACTGCCTCCCTTGTAAACACTC
>JBGSIG010000743.1:0-1893 GCA_041742655.1 Ferruginibacter sp.
GCGAAATAATTTTTTTATGTGTCCTAAGTATAATTGTATGATAAAATTGAAAAAAATCAAAAATCGTACTTTAAAAATCAGAAATCTTCCTTACCTTCGCCGTCCAAAAAATTAGTACAATGGCTAGAGTATGTCAGGTTACAGGTAAGAAGCCTATTACAGGTAATAAAGTGTCGCATTCAAATATTAAAACCAAGCGTAGGTTTTTGCCGAATTTGCAAACCAAGCGTTATTTTTTAGCTGAAGAAGATAAGTGGGTAGTGTTGAAAGTTTCTTCTGAAGCTATCAGAACTATCAACAAAAATGGTTTGTTTTCAGTTGTAAAGCAACTAAGAGCAGCAGGCGAAAAAATTTAAATCCCGCCCATTCTCTTTTGCGGAGAAAGGGTATTATAAAATAAATAACAATGGCAAAGAAAGGTAACAGGGTTCAGGTTATTTTGGAATGCACTGAGCATAAAGCCAGTGGCAAACCAGGTACCAGCCGCTACATTACAAAAAAGAACAAAAAAAATACGCCTGAGCGTTTAGAGTTGAAAAAATTCAACCCAATTCTTAAAAAAGTAACTGTACACAAAGAAATTAAGTAATTAGCACATTATAAAAATAAATAGTCATGGCAAAAGCAGCTAAAACAGCGATTAAAACCAAGGACCAGAAAGCAGCAGCGGATGCTAAAAACTGGACAAAAGTAATACGTGCCGTACGTAGTCCTAAAAGCGGTGCTTATACTTTTAAAGAGTCTATTGTTCATAAAGACAAGATCAAAGAACATTTAGCACAATAATTTTAAAGTCTTAGGATTAATATATTCAAGCTGTTCTGATTAATATCGGAACAGCTTTCTTAATTTTAACCCTACACATTTTTATTTTGTGTAAAGTATTGAAAATTTATACTAACC
The DNA here is from genome assembly GCA_041742655.1 of Ferruginibacter sp. Classification (GTDB taxonomy): domain Bacteria; phylum Bacteroidota; class Bacteroidia; order Chitinophagales; family Chitinophagaceae; genus Ferruginibacter. Next base: position 904 of record JBGSIG010000743.1, read on the forward strand.
TGTAAACAAAAATCCTCCAGTAAGAGGTTATGCGGTATGGGACTTTTTGACAAACTTTTTGGAAAAAAACAACAGCAGGAAACACTTGATCAGGGTTTACAAAAAACCCGTGAAGGATTTTTTAGTAAAATAACCAAGGCCATTGCCGGCAAAAGTACTGTTGATGAAGAAGTGTTGGATAACCTGGAAGAAGCTTTGGTGGGGGCGGATGTAGGTATTGAAACAACAGTTGAAATTATTAATCGTATTGAAAGCAGGGTTGCCAAAGACAAATATCTCAACACAAGCGAATTAAATGGTATTTTAAAACAGGAAGTACAAAATATATTGGTAGCTGCTCCACAAGATACCAGCTACGAAAATTATGAATTACCTGCAGGGCATAAACCGCATATTATTTTAGTGGTAGGTGTAAATGGTGTGGGCAAAACTACAACCATTGGTAAACTGGCCCACAATTTTTCAAAGGCAGGCAAATCAGTTTTATTAGGAGCTGCAGATACTTTTAGGGCAGCAGCGGCAGATCAGTTAACAATCTGGAGCGAACGTACCAATGTGCCAATCGTAAAAAAAGAAATGGGCAGTGACCCTGCTTCCGTAGCGTACGACACCATCATAAGTGGTGTAGCAAAAAATGTAGATGTTATTATCATTGATACAGCCGGCCGTTTGCATAACAAAGCTTACCTGATGGATGAGCTGACGAAAATAAAAAGAGTTATTCAAAAAGTAATACCCGAGGCGCCGCACGAAGTAATGTTGGTATTGGATGGAAGCACAGGACAGAATGCATTGGAGCAGGCGAAACATTTTACCGCCGCCACAGATGTTACTGCTTTAACCATTACAAAACTGGATGGTACCGCAAAAGGCGGAGTAGTGTTGGCAATTGCCCACCAGTTTAAAATACCTGTAAAGTTTATAGGTGTAGGAGAAAAAGCAGAAGATTTATTAGTATTTGATAAGAACCAGTTTGTAGAGGGATTGTTT
>JBGSIG010000744.1:0-8648 GCA_041742655.1 Ferruginibacter sp.
GCCAGCCTTCTTTCACTATCAAACCACCTGAAAATATTGCTGGTATTTTCTGCTAACTTTCTTATAAATAAAAACTGTTCTCCTGTTAAAACAGCGCCGGGTATGGAAAGCAGTTTTAGCTCCCTGCTTACATTCAATACAAAATCGTTGGGGAAATACTGGCCCGTTTGAATGACAAGTTTATATTCGTATCCCTGTCGCAATTCTCTTTCTATAAATTCTTTTTTGGTATGTATGCGTAAATTGTTGGCTTTGGCTTTTGCGTATTCGCTCCGGCAATATTCTGCCAGCAAGGTCTTTACCTTTTCATATTCTAACTGCACAAGTGCCGATTCTGGAAAAAATTTCATTAGATGTCTTCTTAAGTGCTATTTTATTTTTGTAAACGCAAAGGTAATAAAATCAGCATCGTTGTGTTTTATCCCGTATCTAAAATTAGAACGCCTTATTTTACTAAATCTATCTTTTTTGTGTAATAATTTAAACCAAATGTAAATCTTAGAAACATTATTTATTTTCAATATCAGGTAGTAATACATTTTTTAAGCTTTCCCAATCTGCAATTCAAGCCAGGGTGTAGTGCCATCGTTTTCTCTTGTAAAAACAAAATCATTGCTGCTGCAAATTATTATTTCGCCCGTAGTATAAACAATACTACCATCACATAAATGCCCGCCGATCGTTTGGCCAGTGTCGTCGCTCACCAAAATATGCAGGTGCGATCCGTTAATCGAAAGCGTGCCGGTTAATCCAACAATTTCAAAATAACCGCTTTTGTAGCTTGTGTTGGCTTGGCAGGCAAAGCGAATTGCATAGCTGGTTAAACTACCAACGCAAGTGCTTATCCAACCTGCTTTAATCTGTAACTCATCTGCCAATTTTTGGATACTTTTTTTAAGGTCTTGACCGGGTTTTAAGCGAAAGGCATGTGCTGTAAAATTTTGCATATTGTTGTAGTTTTTAAATTGATGCTTTAATTCACAAAAGCCAGGATTAAAATTATAGTGATTGAAAAACTTTATAGCTAAATGGGGATAAGAGGCCTGCGGTAGAAAAATATAGAAAGTTATTTAGAGAGAGATAAAAGCAAAAAATTAAAACCTTTCATCAAAATTAAAATCTTCAACACCTGTTAGCTTTACTAATTTAAAGTCACGATGTTGAGGGTTTATTAAATAATTATATTCCTTTTTGATAACAACAGATGGTACTCTTAAAACCGCTGCTGTCGCATCAGCCAGCCATTTGTTTGCCATAGATTGGCAATAAGTAAAGCTGTTGATCTGTTCCCAATTTTTCTTTAACTCTGTGGATTCAATAGTATCTATCTTTATTTTATCAGAAAACTCTATCAACATTACTTTATAAATCTTTCCCTGCCATTCGCCACTTCTATGTACCAGGTTTTCCAGGCATGCCAGTGACCTGCTGCCAGCAGTATAAATAATAAATGTTCCTTTAGCATTCCATCTTGCAACGTTGCCGCTTGCCTGCAAAGATTTGCTCCATTGCTCTGTTGTAATCCGGTAAACTATCATGCCAAATCGCCGCGTTCAATGCGGTTTAATTCATCAAGTACAAAATTGATACCTGTAACTGTGGTAATAACATTACGTGGAATAATATTACCCAAACCATAAGCGGGTTTATCGAGCCATCTATTGAAGCTATCAGTGTTGCCGAAAACTTTTTCGCCCTTGTGAAAAAGTACAATGGTTTTTAAAATATACTCACTTTGTAAGGCACTGAATTTTTTATCTTCTTTTTGGTAACGGGTTACCGTTTTATAAGAAACATCCAAAAGATCTGCGGCAAAATCTTTATCATAATTGGCAACGGCTACCATATCATTAAAGGAAGTAGCATACATCACTTCTGGCTCTGCCAATGTGTTTTGTTCTTCGTGTTCAATATAATCTGCATATTGCTTATAGATTTTTTTTGCAGGTATATTTTCTGTAGATGAGTTGCTCATAAAAAATTTCTTTACACAAAGATAGACACATTTCCTTATATTAAAGAATTTTGTCCTCACTTTTTTTTGATATCCGTCCATCTTAATTCTAACAGGTTTAAACTGTTTGGTGTAAAATTGATGATATTGGTATGTACCAAGTGTATGGCCATATCATACCAAAGCGGCACTACCGGCGCATCGAATACTATTAGCTGATCCATTTGCTGGTACATGGTATATCGAAGGGAATCATTTTTTTCTGCAATAGCTTTTTCATACAAGGCATCAAACAATGGATTTTCATATCTTGTATAGTTTGGCGGGGCAGGGTTTTCGCTGTAGAAAACACTTAGGTAATTTTCTGCGTCAGGGTAATCGGCTATCCAACTTCCCCTAAAAAAAAGTGCCTGCGATTTTGAAGTCTGCTCCAGTAATAAACTTTTTTGAATCGCTTCAACCTGAATTTTCATGCCTATTTGTTGAAGCTCATTCGCAATATATCCGGCCAGGTCTGCATAGATGGGAATCGTCAACAATTTTATCACTGGCAAATTAGTTCCATTTGGAAAACCAGCCTCGGTTAATAGCTCTTTTGCTCTTGCTACGTTATAATGATTGCCTTTCACTTTTGTAGTGTCGTAACTTGGCAACCCTGCCGGCACAAATCCACTCTCTGCCGGCGTGCCGATTGAGTTCCTTAAATACAACATCATTTTCTGTCGGTCGAAACCAACATTTATAGCCTGCCGTATTTTTTGCAACCGCAGGGGCGAGTTTTTTACGAGTTCGTTTTCTTCATCTACCAAAATACCCAGGTATTCTGTATTTAGGTAAGGATGCTTTTGCAATATCAATTTCCCCTCCCACTCTTTCTTTAAATTTCCAGTTTTAGTCAGTATCTCGTCTTTAAACGAGGCGTCAATATCATTGATAAAATCAAGGCGGTTTTGCTGAAACTCCAGGAACTCTGTTGCCTTACTATCAAAGAAAGAAACCTTAATTCCATCAAGATACGGTAACGCATACCCGCTTTTGTCTTTTTCAAAATAATGCGGATTTTTTTTTAATACCAACGCCTGGCCTTCCTCCCAAGCCACCATCGCAAAAGGTCCTGTGCCAACAGGATGGCGGCGAAAACTATTGCCATATTTATCTACCGCTTCTTTAGCAGCAATGGAACAATACTGCATACTCAATATGCCTAATATCGGGTGGAAAGGTCGTAATAATTTTAATTGAAATGTGGAATCATTTAAAGCTACAAATCCATTTACAGAATCAATCCTGTTATTAAAGATCCATGCACCCGGACTGGCAACTGATTTATCAATAATGCGGTTAAAACTATAGACCACGTCATCGGCTGTTAGTAACCTTCCGTTCCCATTTACAAATACATCATCATCATGAAAATAAACATCGGTACGCAGGTTAAAAGTGAAGGTTAAATTATCTGATGAAATATCCCAGCTTTTTGCCAAAGAGGGTTTCAATTCCATTTTATCATCAACCTCTATTAGTGTATTGTACAATTGATGAATGGCCCACATTACAGACTGGTTTTTGGCAAACGCAGGATCCAGGGAGGCGATCCCCGATTGTTCATTGTAGTGAAATATTTTTTTATTGGGATATTGATGCGACTTACAGGAACTAAGCAGGACAATACATAATATTATAATAGATAATGGATAATTTTTTAGCCGCATGTTTTATTAAATTCTACATAAATTTATGCAATGAAATTGAAAAGCTACCTTCTGTTATTTGCTGTCACTGCATCATCGGGCATTTTTAAGACTTACGCACAACCTTTAAATAAAAAAATAGTTTATACCCATGCAGACACTTTGCGTGGAATCAATGGCCCGGGAAGAGATTGGTGGGATGTGTTGAAATATGATTTGCATGTAAAGTTTAATATTGAGGATAGCACTATCAGTGGGTGGAATACAATAACGTTAAATGCATTAAAAAGTGGTAATCTAATACAAATAGATTTACAGGAGCCGATGATAATAGACAGTATTATAAATTCCACTTGGTCGAGTCACCATTTTACCATAGAAAAAATTACCAAAATTAAAAAAGACGAGAATTCTTATTTTTTTAATATCGATTCAGTAAAACAAAATTTTTCTACTTATTTAACAATCTACTACCACGGTAAACCTAAAATAGCCAGGCGCCCGCCTTGGGACGGCGGCGTAATCTGGACAAAAGATAAAAGCAATAACCCCTGGGTATCCATCGCCTGCCAGGGCCTTGGAGCAAGTGTTTGGTATCCTTGCAAGGATATTCAGCGTGACGAACCTGATAGCGCAGAAATGCATATAACCATACCTGATAGCTTGGTGTGTGTTGGTAATGGACGTATGCGTGGTGTAATAAATAATGGCGATGGTACCGCCACTTATGATTGGGCGGTTGTAAATCCCATCAATAACTATTGCCTTATTCCTTACATCGGCAAATATGTACATTTCGACGAAATATATAAAGGAGAAAAAGGCGGCTTAACCATGGACTACTGGGTGTTGGATTATAACCTTGAAAAAGCAACAATACAATTTAAGGATGCCGTTAGAATGATGAAAGCATTTGAATATTGGTTTGGCCCCTACCCTTTTTATGAAGATGGCTACAAACTGGTTGATGCGCCGCATTTAGGCATGGAGCACCAAAGTGCAACCGCTTACGGCAATGGCTATAAAAATGGTTATCACGGTACTGACCTTAGCGGTAGCGGCTGGGGACTGAAATGGGATTTTATTATTGTTCATGAAAGTGGGCACGAATGGTTTGCCAACAATATAACCTCGAAAGACATTGCTGACATGTGGATACACGAAAGCTTTACAAATTATAGTGAGACTTTATTTACGGAATATTATTATGGCAAAGAAGCCGGTTCGGCGTATGTTATCGGCACAAGGAAAAGAATTACAAACGACATTCCGATCATCGGCCCTTACGGAGTTAACAAAGAAGGCAGTGGCGATATGTACTATAAAGGAGGCAATATGCTGCATACCATCCGGCAGGTAATTAATAATGATAGCTTGTTCAGGAAAATACTGAGAGGTTTAAATAATACATTTTATCACCAGACTGTTACCACCAAACAGATTGAAGACTACATCAGCCAGCAGTCTAAAATAAATTTCAGTAAAGTGTTCGACCAATATTTAAGAACTACGCAAATACCAACGCTTGAATATAAACTGGCTGGATATAAGTTACAGTACCGTTACACCAATTGCATAAAAGATTTTCGCTTACCACTCAAAATTAATTTTAAAGGGGAAAGATGGTTAAACCCAACAGAAAAATGGCAGACATTAAATATGTATCCCGAGGGTAGTAATGAATTTTCAGTCGATCCAAATTTTTATATCAAAACAAAAAAGGTAGATTAATTTAGCGCCAAACAACAATATGAGTCAGATAAGAAGGCAAAGTATTATTTCGTCGTTGATGGTTTACTTTGGCTTTTCTCTTGGCTTTTTAAATACCTACCTGTTCACAAAAGACGGTGGCTTTTCCAAAGAGCAGTTTGGACTAACCGGAATTTTTATAGCCTTCGCTACTTTAATGTATTCCTTTGCCAACCTTGGTATGCCCTCTTACATCAACAAATTCTATCCTTATTACAACGATAATCTTGATAAAAAAAGAAACGACATACTTACATGGGCGTTGCTATTTTCCCTATTTGGATTTTGTGTTGTTGCCATCAGTGGCGTTTATTTTAAAGACATATTTATACGTAAGTTTGGTGAAAACTCCCCCGAACTCCTTAAATACTATTACTGGATATTCCCCTTCGGGTTAGGCTTAACGCTCTATTCCATCCTGGAGAGTTATGCATGGCAATTGAAAAAGTCAGTACTAACCAACTTTTTAAGAGAGATTCAGTTTCGTTTATTCGCAACTATTTTGATTGTATTATTTTTCGCAGGCTTTCTCGGCTTTGATATGTTCATTAAAGTGTATTCATTTACCTATTTAGGCATTGCAATTATCCTGCTGGTATATCTTTTTGTGCGTGGATATATACACTTAACCTTTACTGTTAGTATTGTTTCAAAAAAGTTTTTCAAAAAGATACTTACACTGGTATCATTTGTTTTTGGAGGCTCCCTGGTATATGCAATTGCTCTAGTTTTCGACTCTCTCCTAATAGCTTCTGTTTTAAAAGATGGTTTGGCGCAATTAGCCGTTTACACGCTGGCTAACCATATTGCAAGTTTGATACAGGCGCCACAGCGTGGAATTGTTTCTTCCTCAATAGCTGCATTGTCGCAGGCATGGAAAGATAAAGACATGCCAAGGATTGCCCGGATTTACAAACAATCATCAATAAACCAATTGATATTTGCTGTGGGTATGTTTTCGTTAATATGGCTAAATTTTTCTGACGCTGTTTTTACCTTTCACATGCAAGAAGGTTATATTAAAGCCCGTTGGGTTTTCTTTTTTATTGGGTTAATGAGAATTATTGATATGGGTACGGGTGTCAACAGTCAAATCATCGGCACCTCTACAAGGTGGAAGTTTGAATTTTATACAGGCATACTATTGTTGCTACTTACATTGCCATTAAACTATATTTTAACCAAATATTATTTCGGTATCATAGGCCCCGCCATCGCCAATCTTTTTGCTTTTACTGTGTACAACGCAATACGCTACCAGTATCTGTACAAAAAATTTAACCTTCAGCCATTTACCAAACAAACTGCTTACACTGTTTTACTTGGATTGGGTTCATTTTTTATTTGCTACTTTTTATTTGCCAATTACACCGGTTTTGCCGGAATGTTTCTCAGGAGTATTTGTTTCCTTATCCTGTATGTGTCAGGTACATTGATATTAAAATTATCAGCAGATATTTTACCTGTTTGGAATACGTTGTTAAAAAAGTTGGGCATAAAAAAAGGAGAATAAAAATTCTCCCTGTATAATTTTAAATGGTAACTTTTTATTATTGACAAATTCTTCCACCGCCAATAAACTTGCGGCTATAATAATCTTCCTGTAAACTGCTGATAGTTACACCACTGCTTACACTGCTATGTGCAAAATAACTATCGCCTAAGTAAACGCCCACATGGCTTACTCCGCCTGTTGTATTAAAAAAAACAAGATCACCTTCCACTAGTTCATTTGTAGGTATTTTTTCAGCCGCGTCATATTGTTCAGCCGCTGTTCTTGGTATAGCAATATCGTAAACCGATTCTAATACTTTTCCGGTGAACGAACTGCAATCAATTCCTTTTTTACTGGTGCCCCCATAACGGTAACGGGTAGCCCACCATTCATCAATAAAAGTATATAAAGAAGTATTAACAATAGTCTCAACCTCCCGATCCATTATTTGGGCGTATTTAAATTGCAATGGAGAGCAATTTTCTATATCGGGAGCTACATTCGATTTTGAGGTTGCCGTGTAAATCACAGGCGCTATTTTCTTTTCAGAAGAATTACCGGATGATAAATTACCAGATGATTTACCTGGGTTAATTTCAATATCGTCAATAAACTTTAATGTAATTTTTTTGCCATTTTTACTGCTCACATTTTCGAGGTTAACACTGGTTTGTGCTGTAGTCGATACACCAAAAAAACTAACTGCAACAGCAACAAAAAATAATCTTTTCATATCTAGTCTTTAATTTTCTTACACGAGTTCGTAACAATAAACTGTTCTATCTAATGTTGCAAAAACCTTACAAACAGTTGATTAAAAATTCACCCGAAGAATCCTGCTACGAAAGCAACTAATATTTTAATTATCTTAATATGGATTGCAAATATAAAGCCTAAAATCTCAAAAACAACGGGTTGTCGGCAAAGCGTTCATTATCAAAACATTGACTTGTGGAAAAACGCATTAGTAAAGCATTTTATTGTGAACGATATTTGTGATTCAAAATCCTGTAATCTTAAGTATCTCTCCCATATCAAATGGTTGCGAATTTTTAAATAGCAGGATTCCGGACAAAAGCAATAATTTTAAAATCATCTTAATCTATAAAGTCCCTTTAGGGATATAGGGTATGCAGTTTTCTCATCTTCATGTACACACACAGTTTTCTTTATTAGATGGAGCCGCCTCTATCAAAAATTTGTACAAAAAAGCCATTGCAGATAAAATGCCGGCATTGGCCATCAGCGACCACGGTAATATGTTTGGCGCATTTGAATTTGTAAAAGAAGCTTACAATCATAAAAATGCTGATGGTTCTTTGAAAGTAAAGCCCGTTGTTGGTTGTGAATTTTATATCACTACCGACCGTACCAGGAAAACATTTAGCAAAGAAGAAAAGGATCCCCGCCATCACCAGATATTATTGGCAAAAAATGATACAGGGTATAAAAATTTGGTGAAGCTCACATCACTCGGCTATATAGAAGGGATGTACTCAAAATATCCCCGAATAGACAAACAACTCATCCATAAATATCACGAGGGCTTAATTGCCACAACTTGTTGCCTGGGTGCATTGGTTCCGCAAACCATATTAAAAAAAGGAGAAGCAGAAGGAGAAAACGAATTTAAATGGTGGCTGAATATTTTCCAGGACGATTATTATGTGGAACTGCAGCGGCATGGAATAGCCGACCAGGACAAAGTGAACGAGGTATTATTAAAATTTGCAAAAAAGTACAATGTAAAAGTTATTGC
>JBGSIG010000745.1:0-3139 GCA_041742655.1 Ferruginibacter sp.
TTTGCCGTTAAGGCGTTAAGACGTTTTTTATTTGATAACTTAATGTCTAATCGGCGATTTACTTTTTCGTTAGTTCTTATTTGATAAAACTCGTCATCCGATAGCCACGATTTTCTGAGTTAACTTTTTAAAGGAAGCAAAAAAATTTTTGGACTAACAAATCGCCGATAATTGCAGCAGGCGATTTTTAAATTTGTTTACTTTGCAAAATCCTAACGTTAATTTTTTTATAATTACCCACCCTGTTATAAATGATAGATACTTTTTAAAGTTATTTTCGTTTATCAAAATATGAAAAAATATTTCTTTGCCCTGGTTATTGGTGTGTCTCAGTTGCAGTCATCATCTGCTCAAAAGTTAAAGGTGGTGGTGACTTATATAACTTCGGATGCATCCAACAAAAAGCCAGTGATTTATTATTCGCCTTCGGTAAAATTAACCTGGAACGATTTCAAAGGAACGCCGCCATTGAACAGCGCTGCTTCGGCAATTACCAACGCAGGAATTGGTTTTAAAATGGCATTTCATTCACTCGACAATGTGGCCACTTTAGATATTATTGTAAACTGTAATTTTTCGGTAGCGGATAGTTGGGTAAAAGAGGGCAAAAAAACACCTTATATTTTAAACCACGAGCAGCATCACTTTGACATTGCGTATTTGCATGCTATGCAGTTTATTGAAAAACTAAGGGCTGCAAAATATACCGATAAGGATTACGCTAAGGTTATTGAAAAAATTTACTACGAAGCTCAGCAAAATTTACAAAACATGCAAACTGCCTACGATGGTGAAACAAAAAATAGCCAGCTACCCGAAATGCAGGCACTTTGGGATAAAAAAATTGATGCACAATTGGCCTTATTGGTAAACAAATAAACTGCTGCGGTTACTACAGTTGCTCAGTATTACGGGCAATGGGAGCCTTAATAAAATCAAACGGATATTTTTTAAAATAGCGAAACAGAATTCCTAAAAACTGTGGATAGTCTTTTAGCCGGATGCCACGGCTTTTCAGCGCCACCATAAATGCCAGACCGAAACTTACGGCAAAATTAAAAAACCCGATACCGAGCACGCCGATGATGGTGTACAAAATTTCCTTTGCGCTTATCGTGTGATCGATGCCAAAGAAACCAATTGCTGTATTGGCTGCAGAAATGGTGATATGCCGGATATCGAATGGAATTGCAAATACCTGGCCTATAAAACCCGCCATTCCTAAAAATAAGCCCAGTGAAATATTACCAATCAGCGAGCCGAGATTATTTTCCACGTAATGTAAAATTCTATACCGTGCCTTTTCACTAAATCTCTTTTTAAACGACGGCATATTGTAAAGCCGTTCTGCAACTTTTTCATATATCAAATAGTTTTCTACAAAGCCGGCTATAATACCACTGGCAAATAAAAAGAAGCCAGTGAAACAAGCGTACAACCATGCTAAACCATGCGTGGGCTGTTGGTTAATTATTAATTGATGGGCCGCCGCTCCTTCAGCTATTTTTACACCAGTAGCCATAAAAAAAAGCCAGGCTAAAAAAAAAGTAAGCGGAAATGCCACCAAAACGTTGCCGGCAATTGAAGCAATTTGTGTACGGCTAACCTTTCCTACGGTAATGGCAAGATTTTTTAAATGCGATGACTTGCCCGCTTTTTGTATATCTAAAGAACTGGCCACACTATTAGCTGTATAGGCAGGTTGCTTTGTAGCCAACGTAGAGCTAGTATCCTGCATTAATATGAAGCCTAAAGAATAATTTACACTGTTTAAAAACCCGTGCCAAAAGGGCGGCATTATTACTTTAGCGAGCAGGTTTTTTATTACGGCTATAAAAGAAATAATTAAACCTCCACCCATTGAACTCACAAACATCCGCCTGATTTGATTACGGGTTGAGCTGATGAATTTTCCCCCGGAACGACCACCGTGTTCAGAAATCTGGCAGGCAAGATAATAAGTGCTGTTGCTTAAAAATTCCCTGATAGAGTTTTTCCGGTTTTCACTGTGCACTACTGTTTTAAAATAAGCAACAAATCGTTCCGTGTTAAAAGAATTGTCTGTATCCAAAACGTTCAATATAATAAACAGCCTGTCAATCTGCTGTTGTAACCGGCTGATGATAATTGTTTGCGCCAGGCTTGTGCCGTAAGCAATTCGCTGGTCCCTAATCCTTTGGATGGTTTGATTACAAAGCTGTAACGCTTCATCAATATTTACCAGCAAAATCCGTCGTGCATCAGTTGTTGAAAAATCATTGTTCAACAACACGTATTCATTTACAAGGCGGTTTTGTTCAAAAAAAGGAAGGGCCGCATTTGCAAAACTTTCATATCGTTGTGCAATTTCCTTTTCCAGCCCTTGGGTGATGATCCGGTAACTGAGTATTTGCAAAGCACGTTTCGATTCGCTGATCAGTACCGGTTCAGTCATATCTATCTGTATGGCCAATATTTCAAAAAACTGAATCCATAAATCATCATCAATTCCTTCTACCCATATAAAATCTCTTTTTTTATGAAATACCCGGTTAATAACATATAAAAAATTATCCTGCGTTTGCCGTTCCGGCAGCACCTTATTTAGCAATTTCCCTCCCACTTGATGCACAAAGCCGCGGCTACTTAAAATGCCATTTTCAGTGAGGGCAGGTATAATATTTGCCTTTACGAATTGGGCAAGCAATGCCTTGCGCAAAGAAAAAAGTAAGCTCTTATCCTGGCTCAACTGGTATAATAATGCTTTAAACCTGACTGTTGCCTGCGCAATATCTTTGGCAGTATCCGGCCTCACTGTTTCAAAGAGATCAACCAAAAAATCAAGGGGGCGATTGGAAGTATGCAACGGCAAAACTATAGCCTGCTGCTTTTCTTCTTGTGTGGGTATGCCTTTATTTTTATTCGATGGGCGGAGCATAGTTATTATTAGGGTGATAGATAATATAAAGAAAATATTAATAAATCTATAATAGACAGACAACGACAGCGCAGATTATGTTGCATGCTTTTAACCACAACTTAATATTTTCGGCTTATTTTTGCAGATATAACAATGACTACTTACGGCAATACAAAATTTAAAGAAGAAACCGATACACTTACCGTACTGGATAAGTATTGCAGCCTTATTGTGTGGAAC
>JBGSIG010000746.1:0-5347 GCA_041742655.1 Ferruginibacter sp.
ATAGTTTGTATAATAAACTTTTAAGATGTGCGTTATAATGCCCAATATCAACATTTTATTAACAATTGAGGTTTAGCGTTATGGATGTTGACTAAGCGATTTTTGATGCAGAATGGAACGGAAGGCGGTCTTTTTCGGGAATTACTACCGGGGAAAATGGGGAAAATCACCCTTGATGAAGATTAGTCAGTTATTTAGCTTTACATACTAAATCCACATATATGAAAAACTCAACAAAACAACCGACCCCACAAATGCCCTCCATCGTAAAATTCGTTTACAAAGCATTTAAAAGCATTTTCGAATCAAATTCAAAAAGCGACTTTGCCCGGCTTAAAAATTTTATTGGAGGCTGAATTGTAAAGGATTGTGAGCCCGTTAAGAAACAATTTATTTTCATGCTTAGCTAAACAGATATTCCACATCAGCCTTGCTAAGTGCTTTTACAAAATTAACATCGTCAGAAATTAGTTCACTGGCCAGTTTCCGCTTGCGCTCCTGCAATTGTAAAATTTTATCCTCGATAGTGTCTATGCAAATCATGCGGTAAGCAAATATATTTTTTGTTTGCCCGATACGGTGTGTCCGGTCAATAGCCTGTTGCTCTACAGCCGGGTTCCACCAGGGATCTACTATATATACATAGTCGGCCGCAGTAAGGTTTAAGCCCACGCCACCCGCCTTTAGCGAAATTAAAAATACCCTGCAATTATCATTGTTTTGAAAATTGTCAATGGCTTTTTGCCTGTCGGTGATACTGGTACTGCCATCAAAATATTCAAACTGTATTCCTTCTTCCGTAAGCTTTTGCCTGATTAAGGCCAACATCCCCAAAAATTGCGAAAACACCAAAGCTTTATGTTCCCCTATATTCTCAAATATCTCCCTTGTTAATTCATCCAGTTTTATAGAATGATTGGGATATTTTTCCTCTTCATTTAATATCGCCGGGCTGTCGCATATCTGGCGCAATTTCATCAGGCCCTGCAATATGGTCAATTGCGATTTGTCGATTCCCTGTTCGTCGATAACACCCATGATTTTATCGCGATAACTATTTCGATAGGCATCGTAAATTTTACGCTGCTCTTTTTCCATTTCGCAAAAAAGGATCGTTTCGGTTTTTTCGGGCAGGTCTTTGGCTACCTGCTCTTTGGTGCGGCGTAAAATAAAAGGATATAACAGTTTACGCAGGTGATCTTTTTGTTCCTGTTCGCCAAATTTATCAATAGGCGTAGCAAATTCGTTTCGGAAAAAATCCATGCTGCCTAACAAGCCGGGGTTAAGGAAATTCATTTGCGCAAAAATATCAAACGTATTATTCTGCAGCGGAGTACCGCTCATGCATAAACGATTTTTAGCTGTTAACAGGCAGGCTGCCCTGGTAACTTTTGATGCAGGATTTTTAATTGCCTGGCTTTCATCCAACACAACATAGTCAAATGGAATTTTCATCAATGTCTGTATATCGCTTCGTAAAGTGCCATACGTGGTGATGACTATATTTACTTTTTGCAGTTCTACAATATCTCTCGAACGCATGCTGCCATGATGAATACGCCAGGTTAAATCGGGCGTGAATTTTTTTATTTCATTTTCCCAGTTATATATCAGTGTTGTCGGGCAAATTACAATCGCCTTTAAACTACCTTCCTGCATTTTATAATGTTGCAGCATAGTGAGTGCCTGCACCGTTTTACCAAGCCCCATATCATCTGCTAAAATTCCGCCCCAGCCAACTTCGTTTAAGTAGTTTAACCATTGATAGCCCGCCGTTTGATATGGCCTCAACACCGCCTGTAATTCAGCAGGGGCTTCTATCTCAGGAATTTTTTTAAATTCACGAAGGCGTTCAAATTTTTCATCTAATGCAAAGCTTAGTTCCGTTGCATCCCTGTTTTCATACAACTCATCAATAACACTCATGTGATATTTTGACAAGTGCAGTTTATCGTTTTTGCCGTCGCCTACTTTAAATAAAAGTGAATATCGCTTTAACCATTCATCGGGTAAAATACCCAGGGTGCCATCGCCCAGTTGAACGAAGGACTGTTTGGAAGCCAATGCCTTTTTAATATCAGCTATGCCTACACGCTGACCTTCAAAATCAATCTCCACTTTTGCGTCAAACCAATCCAACCCACTTGTTACATGAATATGTGTTGATGGCCTTGCTGTATTAAACCTGAAATTTCTTAATGCTTCAAACCCAAATACCGGCACTTTAGATTCCTTCATGGCATCAACAAATAAAAAGAACCAGTTATTACGCAACACGTCAGTACCTTTTAATATCAGGCTGTTTCCTTCCGGCGGCTGAATAAACTGCGAATGTAATGCGGAGAGCATATCATTAAAACGTTGCTCCGCTTCCTTATTTCGATGAACAATCAATATTTTATCTCCGTCGGGAATGGTGATGGTCTCCTTATCGTTGGCCCTTGTTTCAAATCCCTGGTAGGTAAAGATGGGCTGAAAAACGAGGTAGTCGCCTTTTTCCTGCAACATTAGTTTCACTTCGGGCTCACCGCTTTTTATTTCTTTTACCAACGATTTATCAAACTCCACTTTATACTCCTTCGTTAACGGCATAACAATCTTTTGCATTTGCACCCCCCAGTTTTCTTTGCTTAGTTTGATGTTGCCGTTCCTTATGAACTTTTCAGCCTGCAGCACATCCTCTGCCTTCTGCCACAGGTAAAACATATGATTGTATAAAAACAAAATGCTGTTGCTGCATTCATTGTCTGTTATCGGTTGTGTGGCCCCGTTTATATTAAAGCGGCACTGTAATTCAAAATAGTCGTCTTTAGCCACAATCTTAAATTCTGGTGCTATTAAGCTATCGCTAAGCCCTACTTCAACCAGATTGTCTGTTTTAAAAGGTTTACTTTTTGGCAGATAGAAAACAAAATGATTCGCACTTTGCTCTTCAAATAATTTCTTAAGTTTGGGTTGCAGGTATTCTGTGATGAGTAGTTTTGTTTCTTCCGGAAATTCTTCACCATCTGTTTGTATAATGTTTTCCCAAATACCGCTAAAAGGCGAATTCCTGTTAAGATATTTGTTAACCTCAGAAGCTTGTAATTTTCTTATTTGCTGCAATAATATTTTATCGTCTTCACTAAATAATTCTGTATTTACATATTTTGTAAGATCAAGTTTTTCTGCTTTTCCCAATAGCTTTTTATTGTCATCGTCTGTATCGCCCTGTATAGCATCTACTACAAAATATGGATAGGTTGCTGTATTAAAATTAAAGATGATGCCGAGTTTTTTTGCAGGAACATCTATGGTGGCAACATCTGTCTGTACACTTGGTGCCTCATACATATAAGATGGCCTTTCAACCGGAGCAACAGCAGCCATTCTTTTAATGCTGGTATCGAGTAATTTTAAAAATGGCTTTCCATCTTTATAAATAAATTCAAATTTACCTTCCAGATCGTCTGATAGACTATACCCGTAAATCTGTAACAGTTTATTTTTTTCTTTATCCCAGTTTCTAATACTATCAAAGTAATAAGCCCCATAAGTTTGAAGCAACTGAAGAAACAGCATTGTTTTATGAATGCAAAGCGGGTGTTCGGTTTCATCACATTTGCAGGAGGTGTCAAAATTACGCTCATCGTTTTTTTGTATTACCAGCGGAAAAGTGTCGCCTTCAAAAACCAGTTCTGCTTCTATGCGTTCATTGGCTGCAACAAGTATGGTGGCTTTATTTTTTAACACACTTATTTCTGCCTTTTCAAAAACTTCCTGTGATGATAATACCCGGATAACTTTTACCTCTATGTTTTTCATTTTAGCCACCGTGTGCAATTGGCTGTACAGCAAATTGGACGAACCAAGCAGGTTCTTATCAATCAGGTCTTGTAGTTTAAACAAAGCTGCCACTTCATGGCGACAAATATCTCCCAGATTGTAAGGGCACCCGCAACGTAAAGAGAGCGATTGCGGATCATTATATTTCTGAACTGTTACCTTATAAAAGGTACTGTAAGTATCATCTTTTACTCTAAATACTACCGTACTCAATAGTTCGTCATGTTCAGCCATTTCTGCGTATCCAACAGCGTGAATTTTTTTTCCACGGCGGATAACTTCATCGGAGCCGGTGTTGTAAACGTATTTAATTAAATATGATAAGGCCATATAATAGTAGCAATTGCCTGTTTGGATTTCGGATGTATTTTTTGACCCTGGCTTTTCCAGTTAGTTGAAAGGGTTCGATTAACTACATTGGTTCGAAAAAAGCAATTTGCAAAAGTAAAGAAAAAAATAATGCTTTCAACGCTTGAAGAAGAAGTTCACCCCCTTCCCCTAAAGGGGAGTTATTTGACGTGTATACCTATTTCAGAAAAGAGTGAATTTATGATCAGCACAGTCTTGGTTAAAATAAAATTCGTTAAATACCCCCCCCCCCTTTAGGGGATGGGGGTTACAAGTTTTCCTCCTTCATACACACAAAGAACATTGGCGGCATCTTCAGAGAGGCAATATCTTATATCTTTTTCCAGGCCAAAATTTGTGAGGCGATGGTAATGAGATGCGTTCTTATTTTTTAAAAATTCAAATAAATCTTCCCTGGCATCCATATACATTGTCTCCGCTATTTGGGCCGCATCGCAATTGATATCAAAATGATCTTTTATGCGATTTATTACTGCTCCGGCAAAAAGAGTATCTTCTATATTTATCCTGTCTTTCCAGGCTGCGCAGCCCAAAATTACAGGCTTCTTTTGCTCAATTAAATAATCGCATACTGCAGAAAGATTAACGAAAGCGCCGGTGATGATTTTCTTAGCGCCTTTATCAAGCGCCATGTGCAATAACTTAGTGCCATTGGTAGTTGTAAGCACCAGGGTTTTCCCTTTAATAAATTCCCTCGGGTATTCAAATGGTGAGTTGCCATACGATAATCCTTCGGCAACCTGCCCATCTCTTTCGCCTGCGGTTATCCCTTCAATTTGCCTACCCAATCTTATACATTCCGAGACACTATCTACCGGTATAATGCATTTTGCACCATTGTGTAAAACAGTTGCGATAGTGGATGTAGCTCTTAATATGTCGATAATTACAACAATGCTATCACTTACACTGTATAAATGCAATAATGCGGGAGACAAAGAAGTGTGTAATGTTGGCTTGGTTGATTTCATCCGGGCAAATTTAATTTAATATCACTTTCCATTTTCCGGACTCGGCATATTCTTTTATCATGCTATTCCTTTGCAGCAAAAACTTTTCTATATATTTCTTTAAAAAGATGCTGTTTACTATTTTTCCCAACAAGCCATAAGGACTTTCAAAATCAACCACGTCAATCATAATGGTACCATTC